>JBFMFA010000608.1:0-2992 GCA_040753195.1 Gemmatimonadota bacterium
CGGCGTCGAGGTAGTCGCCGAGGAACTGCTCGGCGCCGTCGAGAATGTCGACGAAGTCACGACCGGGGAGCATGCGTCCCTGGAACTCGGGGTGCGTCGTCCACACTCCGGTGTCGAGCACCGCGATGGTGATCGAGGGATCGCCTAACGAATACTGCTGGGCTTCGTCGAGGAAGATCGCGTCACGCGAGCGTTTGTCCGTCGTGACGCTCATCGCGGCGACCTCGGGCTGCGGCAGCTGCGTGCGGCCGACCGCGCCAAGGCGCGCGTATTCGATGGTGGGAATGAGCGAAATGTCCTGCAGCAGCTGCGCAGGGACCGTGCGGTTTTCGAGCAACACCAATCGGTAGATGCGATTGAAGCCGGCGGCAATCTCATCGGGGGACCACAGGCTGCCTTGCGGCGCGTAGGCGCGCGTTGCCAGGACAGGCACCGCATAACGAGCCAACACGCGAGTGAGCTCCCGATCGACGATGGTGTCGGTTCCCGCCTTATCGTGAATGGCGTCTTCCCAGTACGGCGCGTCAGGCGTTGGCGCGCCTTGTCGCAGCTTCACTTCGAGGTGAGGCTTCACTTCGCCAGCCTCGGCCACGTTTCGATGTGCGGCGACTTGGCGGCCGCGTGTCGCCGGTAAAAGCGTACGCCGCTCTGAGAGACTTCTTCCAACACGCCTTCGCTCACGAGCAACTCGAGGATGCGTGACACACGGCGGACTTCGATGTCGATCTGTTGTCTGAGGACCCACCACTCGGCGATGCCATCGATCGTGTCCATCGCTGTCGGATGGTCGTCGAGATATGCCAGGACGAGTGTGCGCAGGGTCGCATCGGCTTCGGAAAGAGACTCGGGCGTCGTGCCGTTCTGTTTCACGGTGGGAGCGCTAGGCAAACAACGAGCCGCGCGCGATGTGATGCCGTAAGTACGTGCGAGGTCGCGCGTTAGGCGATTCTCACGTCCCGCAACGCTTGTGAGTGGCATGAGGTGGATCGCCCCCAGCCCCAGCTATCGCGCAGGTCATAGTAAGATCACACGTTAGGCTAGCGCGTGCCGCACGAGCAGGGTGGGGGCCGGTCGCCCCACTGGGGTCCCATGCCCTCAGTTTTCAGTTTGTGAACGCGGAGAACACAGAAACGGGCGAGGATGCCGAGGCTCAACAGTTATTCGGATCTATTTGGGGAGTGTGCTAACGGATGTTTGTGGTCCTGTACGTGTCGTTCCAGTCGTTTTATCCGGTCATCCGCTCATCCGGGCATCGTTGTATCGTTTGTTACGGATCCGAAACCGTTAGGCTTCGTGCAAGCTTGGCACTAGCGCGGTTCGAATGCCCGCGGGTCGAGCCGATGCTTGTGCAGAAGCCGCCTGAAATCACGTCGCTCTTTCTGCGCGCGCCGCGCGGCACGGCTCACGTTGCCACCGCAATCGTGCATCAGCTGCGTCAGGTACCCTAGCTCGAAGGCGGCGATCGTCTCGCGCTTCGCCTGTACAAACGATCGCGAGAAGTCGATCACCACGCGTTCGCGTACCGGCTCGGCCGCTGTCGGCGGGCCTGGTCGCGCGCCACGCGCGATCCCCAAATCGCTGGCCGAAATTGTATCACTGTCGCAAAGACTCACGGCGCGCAGCACAGCATTCTCCAGCTCTCGCACATTCCCCGGCCAGCCATGCGCCAGCAAGGCCTCCTTCGCGTCAGCCGCCAAGCGGAACGGTCCACGCGAGGGCGGCGTGAGCTTCAACAGAAAGTGGTGTGTGAGTGGAAGAATGTCCTCGCTGCGTTGTGCGAGTGGCGGCAGCGTCAGCGTGAGAACACTCAGCCGATAATACAGATCGGAACGAAACACTTTCGCTTCGACAAGCGGCCAGAGGTCCACATTTGTCGCGGCGATCACACGCACGTCGGCGCGTCGTTCCTCGCTCGAACCCAACGCGCGGTACGTGCGGTCCTGTAACACGCGCAACAACGCGACCTGCGCGCGGGGCGAAAGGCTATCGACTTCATCGAGAAAGAGCGTTCCGCCGTGCGCCTGACTCAATAGACCAAGGCGTGACGCCTTTGCATCCGTAAACGCGCCACGCTCGTGTCCGAAGAAGTCATCTTCGAAAAGTGTATCAGGGAGCGATCCACAGTTCACGGCGGTGAACGACGCGGTGTTGCGATCGCTCAAGTAATGGATCGCGCGCGCCACGAGCTCTTTACCGGTTCCGGTCTCACCACTGAGGAGTACCGTAGCGTCGGCGCGGGCAATTGCCGGGAGGCGTGCGATAGCGGCGCGGAACGCTGGAGCTTCGCCAACGAGTTTGCCTAACGCGTGCGCGCGCTGTAGCCGGTCGATGGTGCGCTCCGGCACTCCGGCGCGACCTGCGTGCAACTCCTCACCCATACAACTCCAGTTGTCACCGATGCGCGGGACTGCTCGCGCACAGGTCAGAAACTCTTCCGCTCACTTACTCCGCTCGTTGGGCGTCGGAGAGACTGAACCTGAAAGGGGGAAAGGTCAAGCGATGTCGTCTATACACTCCGCTCGCCGGGTGCGCGTGCAATTCCAATTCCCATCGATAGATACTCGTGATCGAACTCAGCCGTTTATTCTTCGCGGTGGATGACTCAAGTCGCCACCTCGCGCGCGCACGACTCGTACGCCGCTTTTCGTTTTCCTAACTATCGCCGGTTCATCGTCTCGCTTCTGGCGATGACGATGGGCGCGCAAGTTCAAGCGATCGTCGTTTCGTGGCAGATCTACCAGGTGACCGGCGATCCGCTGGCGTTAGGACTCGTCGGTCTCGCGGAAGTGGTGCCGTACGTCACTGTTGCGCTCTTCGCGGGTCATGTCGTTGACCGAGGTAATCGACGCCTCATCTCCCTGTGGTCGCTGGCGGCGCTTGTGGCGGCGGCGCTGGTACTCCTTACGCTCGCGCTGGTATCGCCAGTCCCGCGCGCCGTCTGGCCGTACTATCTGATCATCTCCATCTGTGGGGTCGCGCGAAGCTTCCTTCA
>JBFMFA010000609.1:0-1342 GCA_040753195.1 Gemmatimonadota bacterium
TCGCGCCTATCGTCTTTGGGGCACAGCGCGCCCCGCAGTGGCGCGTCTCCGCCATGCGCCCACCTCTCGCACGTTCTCTCTCCGCCGTTGTCAAAATCGCGCTTGTGTATTTCGCCGCGCGCGGTGTACTCACGATGTTTGGAGTCGACTCTCACTGGCTCCCGTTAGGCATCTCTCTGACGGCGCTCGTGGTCGGCCGATTTTTCGTCGTACGCGCATTCTTGCGCGGGCTGCGTCAGCTCGTACTCACGAAAAGTGACGCGCTGCGCAGCGCAGCCGTGACCGTGCATGCAGTGACGCCGGCGCATACGCCCGCCGATTTCGTCGCGCAGGCGGGCATCAATCCCCTGTTCTATTCCATTGATGTGACGATCGAGCCGCGTCAGGTCGACGCACAGTGGGACGCCGATGACATCGTCCTGGTCGACGCCGGTGTCGCGGCGCCGAGGCGCGACCCGCAAGCCTTCGAAACGAAGCATGACACGGCGTACGCGTACGGACTGGAAGTCTTCGACGGCGACCGATTCGCGGCCGGCACCAACAACAAAATGCTCGGCCGTCAGCGTATCCGGTTGTTGATGGCGGTCGAGAAACGCGTGCCGAGGGTAAAGATCAAATACTACTTCGAACATCTCGAGCCGGCATTTGATCTACCACCGCATCAACTCTCCGCAGCAGCCTAACGGCTGACGACCCAGTTTCCGGCTACCTGCTCGGAGTTGTTTCGAGCTACGCGTCACCTCAAGCCGAACACTCACGACTGAGGTCTTGGTACGCGCCCTGAGGGACTCGAACCCCCAACCTGTTGATCCGAAGTCAACTGCTCTATCCAATTGAGCTAAGGGCGCAGTCGATCAGAAAGTAATGGCCCGGCGTCGCTGCGGCACGCCGATCGGCCCCCGACGACGTCTCCCATTTGACACCACGCTTCTCGCGCAGGCCGGTGAGCCCTCGTATCGTTGCCTCTGTCTGACACCTCGCGCCTCACCCTCACGCCTCATTCCATGCGCCTCTCCCGTCTGTCTCTCACGCTCGTCGCCCTTCTGCCCGCCGTAGCCGGCGCGCAGATCCCCGACACGTTCACCAACCTGCAGGTCTTTCCGAAAGATGTCCCGCGCGACACGCTCGTCGCGTACATGCGTAGCTTCGCAATGGGTCTCGGCGTTCGCTGCCAGTACTGCCACACGGGCGGCGACGGCCGCGGACTCCAGGGCGTGAACTTCGCGTCCGACGACAAGATCGAAAAGAAGAAGGCGCGCGAGATGCTCCGTATGGCGCGCCGCATCAATACCGAGCTCCTCACCGTTCTCCCAGAGCGACGCACGCCAGCTGTGACGGTCGA
>JBFMFA010000609.1:1352-2992 GCA_040753195.1 Gemmatimonadota bacterium
ATCGCGGCCTACCGGTGCCGCGTACTCTGCATCGCGAATTGGTCAATGTCGCCGCCGAACAAGGCGCCGATTCCGCCGTCGCGTTTTACCGTCGCGCGCGCGAGCAACACGCCAGCGACGGTGTCTACGATCTCAGCGAAACGAGCGTCAGCGAAGCGGCGCGCACATTGCTGGAGCGGAACAAGAGCGCCGAGGCGATCGCGCTCCTCGAGGCCAACGTGCAGATCTTCCCGCGTTCGCCTCGCACGCTGAGCCAACTCGCCGGGACGTACGACATCGCAGGCAATAAGGACAAGGCCATCGAATACTACAAGGCGGTACTCGCGATCTCGCCTAACGATCAACAGGCGCGCCGCCGTCTCACCGCCCTCGGCGCCCCGCCGCCGCAATAGACCCTCCGCACCCGCGCTGGCACGGTTCGCGCAATACTCGAGCTGTGCGCGCGGTGCTCGAGGCAAGCTCGTCCGATCGCACGCCCCGCGCACAATGGAGGCGTCATGATCGACATCGTTCGGAGTATTGCGTCGCGGACCTCGTCTTTGATCCACCTGCGCAGTCAGCGCAATGGCGACCAGGACGAGGCGCCGCGTGTTCGTTATGCAGTTGTCGGGCTCGGCCACATCGCACAATCCGCCGTGCTCCCGGCATTCGCCCACGCCAGCAAAAACTCAGAGCTGACAGCTCTCGTGAGCGATTCACGTCACAAGCTGCGCACGTTGGGTGAGGAGCACGACGTCGGATTGCAGTTCGAATACGAAGAGTTCGACGAGTTGTGCGCCAGCGGCGCGATCGACGCGGTGTACATCGCGCTCCCCAACAACCTGCATCGCGAATACACCGAACGGGCCGCGCGCCACGGCGTGCACGTCCTCTGCGAAAAACCGATGGCCGTGACTGTCGAGGATTGCAGGGCAATGATGGACGCGGCACGCACCAACCGCGTCAAACTCATGGTTGCGTACCGCCTGCACTTCGAGCCGGCCAACCTCGAAGCGGCACTCATCGCGCAGCAACGCAAGCTGGGGGAGGTGCGCGTCTTCAACTCGATTTTCACGATGCAGGTGAAACAGGGCGACATCCGGTTGAAGAAAGCGTTAGGCGGTGGCACTCTCTACGACATCGGCATCTACTGCATCAACGCGGCCCGCATGATCTTCAAAGCCGAACCGACCGAAGTGTTCGCCATGAGTGCGAAAAACGGTGAGACGCGCTTCGCCGAGGTCGACGAGATGACCGCCGTCACACTGCGTTATCCGGATGACCGGCTCGCGACATTCGTGACGAGCTTCGGAGCGGCCGACACGTCCCGCTTCCAGCTCATCGGAACCAAAGGCGATTTGGCGGTGGATCCTGCATACGAGATCGCCGAAACGCTGACTCACCATGAGAAGATCGATGGGCGAAGACGCAAACGTCGTTACCCGAAGCGCGATCAGTTCGCGCCGGAGCTCGAGTACTTCTCCGACTGCATCCTGAATGACAAGGAGCCGGAGCCGTCCGCGCTGGAAGGGCTTGCGGACGTCCAGATCATTCAGGCCGCCCTCGAGTCGGAGCGCACGCGGCGGCCGGTGCGGATCACCGTCAAGTCCGACGCGCCGGTGCAGCGATCACAATCGGCGTATAAGCGCCCCGTTAGGCGG
>JBFMFA010000610.1:0-2987 GCA_040753195.1 Gemmatimonadota bacterium
CATCGCGTTAGGCACGTGGTTCACGCAAAGAGAAGGTAACGAAGACCTCATGCGTGGCGCGCGCGTCGGGATCCCGCTCTACGCACCGGCCGAAACGGTGCTGGCGGATTCGGTTGGTCCTTTCGCCTGGGCGGGAGTGCCAGACGGGAGGCACTACATCTTTGAGCTGAACACCGCCGCCGGTGATCCGCTCTATTCCACCATCACAACTGACAGCATCGTCGCGCTTCCTGACTCCGTGCGACTGACGCCCGGCGCCGCGTACTTCTGGTGGGTCAGGTCGATTACACGCGATGGTGAGCTTTCGTCGCCGCTGCGTCCGCTCGTGACGCGCACGCGCTGACGCATTCCGTCGCGCCGAGCTGAGAAATGGCCACACCGGGCAACGTTTATCTCAGGAGCCTGGCAAGAGAGATCACCACGTTGAGGTTTTCGCGAAGTATCCGCGCGAAGATTCCGCCGCTGCTGGCCATTGTCCTGTTCGCGGCGCTGGCCAATCCATTTTTCGCGCAGCGGCCGACGTCGAATCTTCCCGCACAGCGGTCGCCGATTTTTGGCGGCGCGGGTGGGGTGCCATTCGTGCTGTCGTGCGGTCCGCGCAACGTCCTCACGGGTCTGCGTGCTCGGGCGGACGCCTTTGTCTTCGCCATTGGCATTACGTGCCGCAGCGTGCTGGACGACGGCTCGTTAGGTCCGGAAAGTGTCGTTGGGGAAATGGCCGGAGGGACGAGCGGAGCGCCAGTCGCCGCCGGCTGTGCGACAGGCCGAGTTCTCTCGGCCGTCGACGTGCATGCGAGCACCTACGTACAATCCCTGGTGCTGTACTGCCGCGGCTGGGACAGCGCCCATCGGCGCGTCGCAGCAGGCGGAACAGAGGCCATACGGATCGGACAACCAACTGTGGGCGTGGCACAGCATCGCACGCGCTGCGAATTCGACAAGCAGCCGATGACCGGCGTATGGGGTCGGGCACAGAGTCTGGTGGACGCTATCGGTTTCGTCTGCGACGAGCCGCGATAACCGTGCGCCTGTATTTCGACCGAAGGCATTGCGGGCGCGATTCGCGGGAGCGGTATTAGCTCATTCATGCTGCGGGCTTTCCGGAAGGTCATCGTCAGAACTCAACGACGCGCTTGATGGTCGCGCACAGCCTGCTCCTTGCTCTGCAGGTTTCGTTAGGCGCGTCTGGCGCGTCGCCGATACTGCCGCTCGACCCGCGACGACTGGCCTTCGAAATCCAGGAGGCCGCCGCCGTCGGCCGCGGCGACGACTTCGTGCGCCGCGTAGCACAGCAATCATCGCGCGCCGGTCGCTTCGCACGAGGTGTGTTGTATCGCTTGCGATATGACTACGCGAGCGCGAGTCGTGAATTTCAGAGCTTGCAGGCGGCGCGTCCGCGCGACGAGTGGGCGCGCGCGGCAACGTTAGGTCTCGCCGCGGTGGCGCAGTCGCGCGGCCTCATGCGTGACGTCGAGGTGCACTTTGCGCGGGCGTTGCAGGAGGCTCGCGAAGACGGCGATTCACTGCAATGGCTGGAAGTCTCGATTGCCAGAGCAGTCACGGCGGCGCGAATACAGGGTCCGCGTGTCGCGCTCGTTATGCTGGACTCGATCTCGGACGAGGCGGCGCGACACGATTCGCTGGTACAAGCAACCATTCACTGCCGGCGCGGAAATGTGTACGCCCAGGCTGGCGATCGCCGCGCACGCGCGGAGTTCGCCGCCGGCATCGCGATTGCGCGCGCGTTGCGCATCGAACGCATAGAAGCGGACTGCCAGCTCGCGCTTTACACCCATTTCATCCGTGCGGGGCTTCCTGATTCGGCGCAGCTCGTTCGGGAGAGCGCGGCCCTGGTGCTGACCCGGCTCGATGAATCGGCTTCACTCGCAGGCTACTACCAGTGGAGCGGGTTCAACTTGATCACCGTCGGCCACTTGGACCGAGCGTTTGTCAGTCTGCGAGCGGCAGAATATCATGCGAAAACCAGCCGCAATGTGCTCGCATTGGGATGGACCGCGCTCAACTTGGCGGACCTCTTCACGAGGTTCGGACAGTTTGACGAAGCCGAGGCGCAGCTCGATGTGGTGCAGCGCTGTGCCCGCGAGAGCGGTGACGCTTCCCTTGAAGATCAGCTGCTGCGCGCACGCGCTGAATCCGCGCTGCGTCGACGAGACTTTGGCGCCGCCGATCGTGCGCTCGTTGCCTACCGGCGATCCGTCGAGCGTTCGGGCCGGCCAACGCTGATGCATGAAGCGCTCCTCGCCCTCGCGGACTTGCACGCGAAAGCAGGTCGCAGCGCCGTCGCGCACGCGATCCTCGACACGGCGCGGAGCGTTCGCGTTAGGTATCGACTGACGGGTTGGGAGACGGACGAGCTCAACACTCGCATGCTAGTGCACTATCTCGCAGGTCGCCACGACTCTGCCGCTCTTTTGGCGGACACTGTCATCGGCCGACTCGCGTCCACGCAGCACGCGGCTCGATTCACGATGAATGTCCTTCGTGCCGGGCTCTTCGCCAAGCGGGATGCGGGGGACGCCGCGCGCGCGCGACTCGTCGCCGCCGAGCGCGACTACGACGCGTGGCACCAAGTGTTAACTGCGGAGCAATTACGCCTGCGCGCCTCGCGGGTGACGACCTTTGGTCTTGGCGAGCTGCGTGGGTTGGGTCTTGTCTTCGAGATGATGGCGCGGAAAGGAGATGGCGCCGATGTGTTCGAATTCGACGAACGCCGCCGCGCGCGTGAATTGCGAGAGCGCCTGGCGCGTCTGACGACGACGGCCACAGTCAGCCCGCGGAGCGAGTGGCGTAAGTCAGAGAGCGCAGCTGCACGAGGGTCGCTCAGCGTACGCGTCAGCGAACTGCAACGCGCAATTCCGGACGAGCGCACTGCCGTCGTGCAGTTTGTCGCTCCCGTGTCGGCGGAGAAGACCACGATCTTGGTCATTAGCCGCCGGGCGCTGCGTGTGTATTCTGCGCCACCGCTG
>JBFMFA010000611.1:0-2980 GCA_040753195.1 Gemmatimonadota bacterium
GCCGCGGCGACAGCCGTGGCGATGTACGCGTACATCCGAACCGGCTGACCTGCGATCACTGTGTCGCGCGGAAAGCCGGGATCGACCATCGCCACGATGAGCAACACGATGATGAGGATCGCGTCCAATACGCGATCGATCGCCAGCGACGCGATGGCCGCCGGGAAACGCACATCGCGCTCTTCTCGCGACAGGGCGAAGGCGCGGGCGATTTCGCCGGCGCGCGCCGGGATCACGTTGTTCACCATCATGCCGATGGCGGTGGCGCGCCACAGTGGTCCCAGCTCCAGGCGCTGCTTCACGGGCCACAGGATGTAGCGCCAGCGCAGCGCGCGCAGCGGATAAATCGCCGTTGCGACAAGGGTCGCAAGCGCGAACATGCCGATGTTGGAGTCGGCGAGCACGCGCAACACTTCGCCAAGCTCCACGCCGCGCAACGTCCACACGAGCAGCAGGACGCTGATCGCGATGCCGAGAATACCGCGCCAACCAAACTTCATGCTGTTGTAGGGGCGAAATGCCTAACGATCATTCGCGACGGGCGAGCTCGAGGAGATCAAACAGTTCCGCGAGCGCGGCTTCATCGGGTGTTCCGCCGGCTGCGCGCACTCGCTGTAACTCGTCGCGCACGACGATCGCCCGATCCAGCGCCGCGCGGCCGCGGTACAGGAGCGACTCTATCGGAACGATATCATCGTCACCGATGCTCGCGGGTTCGCTCAACGGAACCTGATTCAGCGGCTGAAAACCTGCGATGCCGGTCTGGAGCAGTGCGCGAAGCTCATTCCCCGTGGGCGTAACGGATGCACGTCGCGGCGCGGTGGGCTGCGCAGGGGGCGCGGTCCGAGACGCGGGTATCGCTGCATGAGACGGCGCAGGAGCCGACGCTGGAGCGGGTGTCGGCGCAGCCGCGGTTGACGGTGGCGTCGCAAGCGAACGGGTGAGAGATGCCAGACCTTGACCCAGCTCGCCGTTAGCCGGCGCAAGCAGAAGCTGAGCAGCGGCCTCCAGGGCGCTCAATCGTCGAGGCGATAGAATCGCCGGCGCCATGGCGGCCTCGCCGAAGAAAGCCTCGGCAGCCTGTTCTCCAAGCGCAGCCGCGGTCTGCTCCAGCTGGCGGAGCGTATTCCGCAGCTCGCGCTCGGCGCGCTCGCGACCGACATCGGTTGTCGCCGAGCGTCCTTCTGCGACGAGGCGGGCCAAGTGCTCGGCGCGCGAGACCGTCTCTTTGCGGAAGCGCTCGGCCGGCGAGGCGGTGGGTGGGGACCCTCGCTGTACGATGTGTGGTCCGGCGTCGCTGAACTACAGCTGTTCAATCGGAATGATCGCGTCGGCCGGCGCTTCGGCACCTGCCGTGAGCGCCGCCGCGGCGGCGAAGCGCGCCAGCTCGGGCGTCGACACCGACGGCTTGCCTAACGTACGAAGTTCGTCGGACGCGCGCGTCAGGACACTCGCGGCCGAAACGAGCAGTTCTTTTTGCTGTGCGTTTGGCTTTGCGCCGGCGGGAAGGGCTACGATGGCGCGCTCGACCAGGTCGGCGACGTCACCGAGCGGTGGCAACTCGGAGACGGCCGCGATGCCGCGCAGCGTACGTACGCGCGCTAGCGCGTCGTCCAAGGCGTGCCGCTCGCCGGGATTCTTGAGATACTGCTCCAGTGCGCTGGCGATCGCGGATGCCTGCAACGAGATGAAGACCGGCGTGGCTGTTCCGGCCGCAGGAGTCGGCGTTAGGCGCGCGCCGAGCGGGTTCTCTCCTGGAATCAGCTCACGCAACTCGTCGACGCGAAATGTCGCGCGCGTCTGCTCGTTAGGTCCCCATACGCGCAGGTTGCGCAGCAGGATGCGCAGATCGTCGACGGCGGAGACCAACGCGCCCTGAATGAGCGGTGTCCACGTCACCGTCCCGTCGCGGACGCTGCGCGCCACGTGTTCCACGGCCAGCGCCAACGTCGCCATCCCTTCAGCCTTCGCCATCGTCGAGCTGCCGCGGAGCGCACGAGCCGCCGACACGAGGGACTGACCGTCGGGACTCGCGCTACCTGCGCGCGTGACCAGGCCGTCGATGCGATCGATATACTCGGTCGCCTCGACGACATAGAAGTCGAGCAGATCGTGAGGTGGCGGTGGTGCCATCGGTACCATGGAAACTCTTGTAAAGCGAGAACTTACAATGGAGCGACTGGGGAGGTAGGTCCGAGATCAGCCGTCTGAACGACGATCAGCGCCCTCAGACCGCAGACCTCCTGGCTGCGTCAATGGCGGCACGCATCTCTCGAACGGCCGCCCCGATACCGATATAGACGGCTTGAGCCACGATTGCGTGACCAATGTTCAACTCTTCGATCTCCGGGATGGCGGCGACGGCGCCGACATTGGCGACAGTGAGGCCATGACCCGCGTGGACGGCCAACCCTAGGCTCGCCCCCTGCCTGGACGCCGCCCGAAGGGCCTGAAGCGGCGCTGGGCTCTCCGGGTGATGGGCGTACGGTCCTGTGTGCAGCTCGATCGCGTGCACCCCTAACGCCTGTGAGGTCTCCACCATCTTGACGTCGGCATCGATGAAGAGGCTCACCCGGATTCCGGCTTGCTTCAGAAGCTCGACGGCGCGGCGCAGGCCATTTTGATCGCGGGTCACGTCGAGCCCGCCTTCGGTAGTGATTTCTTCCCGTCGTTCAGGAACCAGCGTCACCTGGAACGGCCGCACGCGTTCGGCGATCGCGATCATCTCGTCCGTGCACGCCATTTCGAGATTGAGGACGCTTGTGATCGCACTCGTCAGGCGCTCGATATCGTGATCCTGGATATGGCGCCGATCTTCGCGTAGGTGCGCCGTGATGCCATCGGCACCGCTTCGCTCACAATCGAGAGCCGCCCGGACCGGATCGGGGTATGTAGCTCGACGCGCTTCCCTCAGCGTGGCTACGTGGTCGACGTTGATGTACAGTCGCATGTGGGGGGGGGGTCGGATCTTGAAATACGA
>JBFMFA010000612.1:0-2978 GCA_040753195.1 Gemmatimonadota bacterium
GATTTGAACGGCAAGCGCGTGCAGTCAGTCAGCGGCGGCGGGCACTGGGGTGGCGGTGTGTGGGCGAGCACGCGAGACCACGCGCGTTTTGGTCTCCTGCATCTGCGCCGTGGAAGATGGAACGGGAAGCAGCTGCTTTCAGAAAAATGGATCGACATGGCGACAGCGCCGACCGACATCCGTCCGGTGTACGGCTACATGTGGTGGCTCAATAACGAGAAAGGGACGACACACGCGGGAGCGACGCCGAAGAGCTTTTTCGCGCGCGGCGCGGGCGGCAATACGATCTGGATCTGTCCCGAGCTCGACATCGTCGTGGTTTCGCGCTGGCTGGACACCCGGGTGACCAACGACTTCATGAAGCTCGTACAGGCCGCCGTGAAGTCCTAACGAGTCGTTTGCACGTCGTCTGACGATTCGCTAACAATTCTTTTGCACCACTACGCCCGCAGGCGAGCACAAATTGCGTACTCGCCTTTCGGAGCGATTGCATGTATGTGCCCGCCGCACCAATGGCAGCTGCCGCCATCCTCGCGTTGACGCTGCGCCAGGCGCCTAACAAGTCAGCGACACAGGCACCGACCCCACGCGAAGTGGTGGCGGAGCTATTGGCTGCAGATTCCATGTTCGCGGCGCGTAGCGCGCGGACTGATCTGGTCGACGGCCTAACAGCGATGTTCGCACCAGACGTGGCGATGCCGACGGCGACCTGGTTGCGCGGCATCGATCAGGTGCGTGCGTATCTCACGAGTAACCCGGAGAATGCCACAGCCCGCGCGGAGTGGACTCCTATTCGCGCCGGTGTCTCGGCCGACGGCCGGCACGGCTTTACATACGGTTACCAGACGATCACTCGATCGACCGGGGCCCGCGTACACCTCAAGTACGTCGCTTACTGGGTTCGCGGCGACGGAGCTTGGCGGGTTGCTGCGTATAAACGCGCGATCCGTCCGGACAAAGCCGCGTCGACTGCACTGCGCACTCCGGCGCTGCCGGCCCGACTTGTGAAGTTTGCCGGCGACTCTGCCGCCAGAAAGACTGCTGCAGAAATCGCCGAAGCAGAACTGAGCTTCTCACAGAGCGCGCAAACAGGACTGGGAGAAGCATTCAGAAAAAATGCCGCCGAGGATGCCGCGCACATCGGTGGCCCTGACGACGCGGAGTTTCGTTTCGGGCCTAACGCCATTGCTGCAGGGGTCGGCGACAACGGAACGGCGTCCAGCACTACGATTACCTGGCAAGCGGACCAGGTCATCGCCGCAAGTTCGGGAGATCTCGGCGTATCCATGGGCACGATCACGGTGCGCAGCGCGGCGGCGAATGGCAAACCGCAGCAGACGCACCAACGACCGTTCTTTACCGTGTGGCGGAGATCGTCGCCTAACGCACCGTGGCGCTTTGTGATCGAATAGCGCGCAGCACCTCGCGCCCCTCAACCACCAAACGAGTCACAGGCCTGCATGCGGCCGCTTTGCAGGCCGCGACGGAACCACTCGGCGCGTTGCGCGGCTGACCCATGCGTGAAGGCGTCGGGGTTCACGTGACCTTGCGTCTGACGCTGTATGCGATCGTCTCCGACGGCCGAAGCGGCCCCGAGCCCCTCCTCCACGACTCCGCGTTCGAGAATACCCATCGACGCCATCTCGTTGCCGAACAGTCCCGCAAGGCAATCGGCCTGCAACTCCATGCGCACCTGGTACTGGTTCGCGGAGCCCGGATCGGATTGCTGCAACTGCCTAACGCGCTGATCCAGACCCAGTAGCGTCTGCACATGGTGTCCGATCTCGTGCGCGATGACGTACGCCTGGGCAAAGTCACCGGGCGCGCCGAAGCGGCGATCGAGGTCATTGAAGAACGACAGGTCGATGTAAACCTTCTGATCTCCCGGACAGTAAAAAGGCCCTGACGCCGTTTGCCCGTAGCCGCATGCAGTGTTTGTCGCGTCGCGGAACAGCACGAGCTTCGCGCGGCTGTATTGAATCCCGTTGGCAGCGAATGTCCGCTCCCAGTAACTCTGCGCACTGTCCAGGACGAACGAAACAAAAGCGACGAGCTCTCGCTCTTCCGGAGTTTCGCTAACAGGCTCGACCTGCTCTGCAGCGGGAGCCTGTTCCGGACCGGCACCGAACACCCCAGTTAAGTCTTGGCCGAAGACAAGGCTCAGCAACAAAACGATAACGGCGCCGCCAATGCCGAGTCCGCCGCCAACGCCCATGCGCATGCCGCGACGATCCTCGATGTCGCCGCTGACGGGACCACGTTTCCATTTCATGGTGACCTCCTGGCGCCCGGACGATGCATTGAGCGAGCCAGGAGGATCACACGCGACGCGGCGAACCGCCAGGGCGGCCGCGTTAGGATACGTTCGAGCATCGCTCGGACGTGCGGATCATCGCTGTCGCCGAGCAGTTCAATCGCTTTGCGGCGGGCCTAGGGCTTCCCGCCTTTTTGCGAGAGGGCTTTGAAGTATTTGTCGACCAGCTCGCGATAGGCCGGCGGCACGTCGCTGGTGCCTCCAAGCGTTGGTCCCTCAGCGCTCGTCTGCCCGAAGGCTCGACTCAACGCGAACTCAAGCTCCTTGAAGCCCTGCGTGACCGCGTGCTGCAGCCGCGCCAGCTCCTCAGGGTCATTGAAGGCGCGGCCTGATTCAAGTTCGCGCAGCCTTCGGATCAAGCCTTCGATGCTGCCGCCAGCGTCGAACTCCGTTGCGGCCAGGTCGCGCCGCAGCGCCTCAGCCTCCGCGCGCCGCTCGCGCAGCTCGCGCGTAAACTGACGGATCTCGTTAGGCCCCAACGGCGTGAACCCGCCGCCCTGACCCTGGCTCTGCTGAGCCCCGTTAGGGTTGCGGGCCGCTCGTCCACCTTCACCGGCCTGTTGACCAGCCTGGCCTTGCCCCTGTTGACCACCCTGTCCCTGCTGCCCTTGCTGGCCTTGTTGGCCCTGCTGCCCCTGCTGCCCTTGCTGGCCCTGCTGCCCCT
>JBFMFA010000613.1:0-2957 GCA_040753195.1 Gemmatimonadota bacterium
TCGACGGCATGGCGCACGGCGTGGCTGAATTCGCCAGGCGACATTTCGGCCGGGTCGATCTGCCTCACAGAAAGCGCGCCGCGCTCGACGTGTGACTCCACATCGAGCCCAAGACCGCGCGACCGCTCGAGCAGAGTTGCCAATGATTCATCGAAGATGAACATCGCACAGCGCTCGCCGCGTGCCGCCGCAGTCACCGCATACGTGGTCGCCATCGCCGATTTTCCCGTTCCCGCCGGCCCTACCAAGAGCGCGCTCGAGCCGCGAGCAAGGCCTCCGCCTAACAACTGATCCAGCGGCTCCAATCCACTGCTAACGTTTTCACTGGTGAAGCTCCGTCGGTGCTCCGAGGCGACAAGTCTTGGATAAACGCGCAAGCCGCCCCGGCGGATCACGAAATCATGGTACCCTTCGCGAAACGAGCATCCGCGCATTTTCTTGACGTGCAGGCGCCGGCGCAAAGTGCCGTACTCGGCCGTCTCTCCCTCCAATGCGATGACGCCGCTCGCCACGCTGTGCAAATGCAGGTCTACTTCTTCGCCCGCCCTGTCATCGACCAGAAGCACCGTGCAGCCATTGTTCCCGAAGTGCTGCTTCAGCGCGAGTATCTGCCGTCGATAGCGAATTGGAGAGTCGGCCAGCACTCTCAGTCCGGTGAGCGAATCAAAGACGAGCCGCTTCGGCTTGAGCCGCCTCGCTTCCGCCAATACGGCTCGGGTCGTCTCGCCGAGCTCGATCTCCGAAGGGTGATACATCGTGTAGCGTGAGTCTGGGGTCAGACTCGATTCGGAAGGGATGATCTCCAGGATCTCTACCCCCTCGAGATTCCAACCATGAGTCGCGGCAAAGGAGCGCAATTCCGCCTCGCTTTCGGACAAGGTGACAAACAGGCAGCTCTCACCTTGTCGCGCGCCACTCATGAGAAACTGAATCGCGAGCGTGGTTTTTCCCGCGCCCGGGTCCCCTTCGACTACGTGAAGTCGGTGCTGCGGGAATCCTCCGCAGAGAATCGAGTCTAAACCCTCGACTCCGGACGAGATGGACGTAAGACCACCGTCCCGTTCAAGGTCGTGTGCGGACACGCGATGCTCGTTGCGATTTGGAATGGCAATGATCCGCAAAGTGCGTGCACTACAGCACGCCTCCGTGTTATCGCTGAGAGCGCCAGGCGCCGGCGTCGAGCTTTGTTAGGTCGCCAGTGGTTCTACGTCGCGTCCGCAATGTTTGCAGACTTTCGCGCGTGTAAGGATGCGCTCGGCGCAATAGGGACAATCGCGCTCCTCGCGCTTGGCGGCCTCGGAGACTGGCGGCGCGACGACATGCGACCGATAGCCATCGGATGCCGCAACCTGAGCTTGTACCTGGCGACGAAACTCCACCGGTCGCGCGAGGTTCGGAAATGGCTCTTTGGTCCCCCCGGTCCCAGTTACGGTAATCGTTCCAAAGCCGAGCATCCTCCCGATGATGCCTTGCTCGACGCCAATGCCCTCGACCTTGGCGAGCATTGTTTCGAGGGTCCGTCGCCTGATCCATCCGACCTTGATGATCACGCGCTTGTCGGTGACGGCGAATTCGGGAGAGGTGTACTTGATTTGCGTGACGAGGAGCGGGATGAATCCCACGGTGATCGCGCCCAGGCCAGCCCACACGACATTGCTGGCAAAGGCCCATACGCCGAGCGCCGTGAGGACGCCGGCAAAGAGAGTCGGCCACGCGAAGATGAGTTTATGCAGGTGCGCGCGGTACTGGACCTGCTCACCGGGTAACAAGTGGTCGTCGACGTAGCCCATCGGAGGATCCTCGTTATGCGAGACGGTGCCTAACGCCGCGCGCCTCTGGTCTGAAGGCCGCGGATGGCGCCCAGAATCATCCGGTTCACCGCAGCGAGCGAGCGGCCGCCTTCGTCGGTGGCAGGGATCGTCGCGAAGCCGATGGCCGATGCTTTTTCATAGCGCGCAAAGATCTGCTCGAAGAGTCTCGCCAGCTCAGCACTCGACGGCCCGTTCGGAACCTGATTCTGGTGTCCCGCCACCTCCCGTGGATCCAACACGTCCATATCGATGTGAACGTAGATCTTATCGGTCGTGCGATCGAGCCGGTCGAGCTGCGCAAACACAGCCGGTGTCGCGGCGCGCAAATCCTGAACACTGACCTGCTCGATCCTCGATCCGTCGAGCAGCTCCTGCTCCAGCGGATCAGTCAACCGCACACCGCCCATGACGATGTGTTCGTCGGCCATTGGCGGATCGAGCTTGGCGTCGAGGCGCATGATCTTGAGGGCGCGGCCCGTGGCCACCGCTACGGGCATTCCACCTAACGAGCCGCTGCGCGTGGTCTCCGGCGTGTTGAAATCGGGATGCGCGTCGAGCCACAACATCCCGATTCGGAGCGGGCGCCCATCGGGCCCGGAACGCTGCAAGCCGGCCACGAGTCCTGGCATCGAGGGACACGTCGCGAGCAGCCCAACGGTGAAGTACCCGTCGCGCTCGTTCTTTTGCACGATGTCGGCGAAATGACCGAGCGCCATGCCGAGGCGCTTCCAGCCGCCGTACTCCGGTTCTTCTGCCGCCGTCAGCGCGGCCTCGTCAACACGAAGGGTAGCACCCATCTGTCGCAAGCTGTCCTGAATCCCGCCACTCGCCATCGTCGCGGGGCCGCGCGAAGTCCCGTTAGGCGAGAACGGCTGGCGTGCCAGGGCGATGCGCAGTTTCCCGCTGGCGTCCCGGTAGCGCTGCGCATGTCCCTGTGATGGCGCCGCAAGTGTCAGTGCCACCATCGCAACCGCAGGCGTGAGAAAACGCATCGATCCTCCTCAGCTCCGGGCCACCGGGGCCGCAGCGAGGTCGGGCAAACTGGTTTCTTCGTTCTGTACGCGCAGCCGCTCCGGATAGATCCACTCGAGCAGCGGAGTCGTCATCAGCGTCGTGGCCAGCGCCATCAACACCATCATCGCGAAC
>JBFMFA010000614.1:0-2954 GCA_040753195.1 Gemmatimonadota bacterium
CACCGAGTACGCGTACTGCCGATCGCGATGGGGCATGTTGTCGCTGAGTATAGCGGAGGCGGCGCAGCTAGCTCGATCAGTAAAAGTTAGGCAGGACGAGTGGACCCACACCGTCAGTCACAAGTAGCCCTGCGATGACCGATTCGTCCCGCCGGCTCTTACACATAACGACGATTCCTATGTCACTCGTGTTCCTGCGCGGGCAAGTGGGCTTCATGCAGCAGCGCGGCATCGACGTGTCAGTTCTTTCGTCACCAGGACCGGACTTGGATGACTTCAGTCGCACGAACGGTGTCCGCGCGTATTCCGTACATATGCGCCGCGCGATTACGCCGCTGAGCGACCTGGCCGCGCTCTGGGCGATGCTCCGCGTCGTGCTGTCACTGCGGCCTCACATCGTGCACGCGCATACCCCGAAGGGTGGACTGCTCGGCATGTTGGCGGCGGCGTTAGGCGGAGTTCCATTTCGCGTGTATCATATGCGTGGCCTGCCGATGACGACTGCATCTGGCTGGCGGCGAGCCTTGCTCTGGCTGACCGAGTGGATCGCATGTCGCCTTGCGCATCGCGTGTTTTGCGTGAGCCACTCTCTGCGTCGACTCGCCGTAATTGCACGCGTTTGCTCAGCCAACAGAATCGACGTCCCCTTCGGCGGCAGCGGCAATGGCGTCGATGCGACTGAGAGATTCAACCGCGGATTGCTAGCAGCGGACGCTCGAAGCGAGACGCGCGCAAAATTCGACGTCCCGCAGAACGCGCGCGTCATCGGCTTTGTCGGACGTCTGGTCCGTGACAAAGGCATCGTCGAGCTCGCGCAGGCTTGGCGCAGACTTCGCGACGAGTTTCCCGACGCGCATTTACTGCTCGTAGGACCGCTCGAGGCCCATGACCCGATTCCGCGTGATGTCGAGCAGCAGCTGCGCAACGACGACCGCGTGCACTTCGCCGGAATGGACTGGAATACACCTCCGCTGTACGCTGCGATGGATGTCGTTGCACTGCCCACTTATCGCGAAGGCTTTCCCAACGTCCCACTCGAAGCAGCTGCGATGGAACTGCCAGTTGTCGCGACGCGCATTCCTGGATGCATTGACGCAATCGCCGAAGGAGAGACCGGCCTGCTCGTAGTGACTGGTGACGCGAACGGACTCGCCGTCGCGCTCAGTCGATACTTGAGCGACGCGAAGTTACGTGCTGTACATGGCGCAGCTGGACGCGAACGCGTGTTGCGCGAGTTCAGTCAAGAGCGTATTTGGGAACGCATCTACGAAGAGTATCAGCTGCGTGGGACTCGGGCAGCACTCGGCGCGCGAGCGCGCTTAACCCGTGCCGTGAAACGAACCCTTGATATCGTTGTCGCCGCCGTTGGCCTCTTGTTAAGCGCGCCGCTGATCCTGATGATCGCGGCTGTGGTCCGCCTAACGCTCGGCGCGCCGATCCTCTTCAGGCAGACTAGGCCTGGACTCCACGGGCGACCATTCGTTCTCTACAAGTTCCGGACGATGCGTGACGCGATGAACTCGGAGGGCGAGCCACTGGCGGACGGCCTACGCCTAACGAGTCTAGGACGCTTTCTGCGCGCTACGAGCTTGGACGAGCTACCGGAGCTTTGGAACGTGCTCAAAGGCGACATGAGCCTAGTGGGTCCACGTCCGCTCCTCGTGGAGTACCTGCCGCTCTTCAACGCCGAACAGGCACGCCGACACGACGTGCGTCCTGGGATCACCGGTTGGGCCCAGGTAAATGGGCGCAATGCGCAGTCGTGGGACGAACGGCTGGCCATGGATGTTTGGTACGTCGATCACCACTCGCTCGCGCTCGATCTCAGAATTCTCGTGCGCACGGTTGCGGTCGTCTTGACGCGTCAGGGGGTGACACAACCAGGTTACGCAACAATGGAGCGCTTTCGTGGATCGCCAGGCTAAGCGTTTTCTCGTCATTGGAGCCGGTGGTCACGGCCGCGTTGTCGGGGATCTGGTGCGTGCGCTGGGACATAGCGTAATCGGCTTCGTTGACGACGATCCACAAAAAATCGACGGCGAAGTGGATTCAACAGGATCGCGCGTGACGATGGCGCTGCAAGCGCTGCTGCACCACGTGGCCGCTATCGGCGAGCTGCCTGCCGACGCCGATCATGTGGCACTTGGAATCGGAGACAACCACCGTCGCCTCGAGTTGTTCACTCAACTGCGGCCGCATTGCACGCGCGCGCTCATTCATCCATCCGCCGTGGTCAGTCCAACCGCCCGCGTTGGCGACGGTTGCGTCGTCTTCGCGCTCGGCGCCATCAGTCCCGAGGCGCAGGTCGGTTGCGCGGCAATTATTAATACGGGCGCCATCGTCGAACACGACTGCACGGTGGACGATGGTGTGCACTTGTCTCCTGGCGCAGTTCTCTGCGGCGCGGTCTCGGTTGGCACGTGCTCGTGGATCGGAGCGGCTTCCGTCGTGATTCAGGGCCGCTGCGTTGGCCGCAATGCCATCGTTGGTGCAGGTGCCGTCGTTGTGCACGACGTGTCTGATGGCACGGTGGTATTTGGGAATCCGGCGCGGGTGCGGTCGACCACTGCAGCCGGCCGTTAACAACCGGCTCTCGCTAGCGGAGGCGCGAACGCGGTTAGGTCTTCCGCGACTCAGGCTATGAGCGAACGTGCCAGGAAGCGATGGTAGCAACCACCTCTGGCAAACGCCGCAGGTCGCGCGCGATTTCCAGGTGGTATGCTGGCACCGTCGACGCAATGCAGGCAGCTTGTTGGAAAACCAGTGGCGCTTCACTTCCGCCTAACAGTGCAGCGATCTTCGCGTGGCGCAGGAGCTCGAGTATGGCCTGGCGTGAGGAGAGGCGCGAACGACTGACGGCGGACGACCCGTTGCCGTTAGGCGTTGGGGACAGAACGTACGTCGCGACGAGCGGGGCCGGCCCGGATGCCACCATCTGCCTCGGCAGCCTGTCG
>JBFMFA010000615.1:0-2947 GCA_040753195.1 Gemmatimonadota bacterium
GCCGACGCATCGTCGTCGGGTTTGCCTAACACGTCGCCGTCGACGACGACGATCGTGTCCGCCCCGATGACCACGGCCTCCGGGTGTAGTTCGGCGACTTTCAGCGCCTTTTCGCGCGCGAGCCGTTCGGCGTATGCGCGCGGCGCCTCGCCCGCGAGCTGCGTTTCGTCGACATGCGCGGGTCGTACCTCGTGATCGATGCGGATGAGGTGCAGCAGCTCGGTGCGGCGTGGGGAGCCGGAGGCGAGAATGATCCGCAAAGACGCCGTCATCGCTCGAGCCAGATCGTGACCGGACCGTCGTTCACCAGCTCGACGTCCATCATCGCGCCGAATTCGCCCGTCTCGACTCGGATCGCTGCTGCGCGCAGCACGGCGATGAAGCGCTCATAGAGGGGAATGGCGACGTCTGGCCGCGCGGCGTCGATGAAACTTGGTCGCCGCCCTTTGGAGGCATCACCGTACAGCGTGAATTGGGAAACGACGAGCAGTGCGCCAGCGACGTCGCTCAGGCTGAGGTTCATCTTCTCTTCGGCGTCGGCGAAAACTCGTAAGCCGACGATTTTCTCGGCCATCCAGCTGACGTGCTCCGGCGTGTCCGTCGCTGTGAAGCCGACGAGCACGACGAAACCACGATCGATGCGCCCGGCAACACGGGACGATCCGGGCTCTCGAATGCGCACTTCCGCGCGACTGACGCGCTGGAGCAGAACGCGCAATGGTAAGTTACTGGTGCTTGCCTAACGTGAGTCGCATTGTGACGGCACTAGCTGGACACGCTTCAGCGAACTCTCGAGAACGTTGCACGGCTTCGGGCGCCGAGCTGCGCTCGACCCTAACGAATCCGTAGCGCGGGAAGTAGTCGGCAGCTGTCGTCGTGAGGAGATAGATCTCGTGCAACCCCTGGGTGCGCGCCCATTCCAGGCGGTTGCGAGTGAGCGCCTCGCCCACCCCCCTGCCGCGCCAGCGAGGATCCACGACAGCAGAACGCAGCAGGCCGGCGTCGTCATACCGCTCAATACCCTCGGCACCTACAACTTCGCTCCCGCTCTCGGCGACCGCGTACCCTTCGCCGAATTGCTCATCCAGACCATCTGTCGGTAAGTGCGCGGCCGCGAGGAGGCGCTGCACAGCAGCTAAGTCGTTAGGTGTGGCTGGTCGGATTATTGGAGTCTTCACGAGCCGACTTGGTCTCCAAAGCGGTTGGTACGAGCGTCCCGCGCCCAGCGTCCGGGCGACTGGATTCTAAAGTAAGCCGACCAAGGTATGATGCGCTCATCGTGAGCAGTGGCCGACCGGCAATGCCGAGAACGGCCGAACACGACAGGCAGCGATGCCTTGGAATTTATTAAACCAGTTGGTTGACTAATCTTGGCGCCTGAACTAAAGTAAACCATATGGTTGAACAACATCTGGACCCGCTTAGCATCGTCTTCCGGGCTCTGAGCGACCCAACGCGACGAGCCATGCTTCAGCGGCTTGCGGGCGGCGAGAGGCGCATTGGGGAGCTTGCGGAGCCCTTCCGGATGTCCTTCGCGGCGGCCTCGAAGCATGTGC
The DNA here is from genome assembly GCA_040753195.1 of Gemmatimonadota bacterium. Taxonomy (GTDB): domain Bacteria; phylum Gemmatimonadota; class Gemmatimonadetes; order Gemmatimonadales; family Gemmatimonadaceae; genus DASYRX01. Next base: position 1,557 of record JBFMFA010000615.1, read on the forward strand.
GCGTGCTGGAGAAGGCTGGCCTCGTGCAGCGTACTGTGCGCGGTCGGACACACCTCTGTCGGCTCGACGCGCGCCGGATGGCCGATGCTCAGCGATGGCTCGCTCACTACGAGCAGTACTGGCAAGGCCGCTTTGATGCGCTCGACCAACTCTTCAAAAACCCGAAACCTCGTCAGAGACCGGCTGCGCAAGGCGGCGACGAGAAGGAGCCGGATTGATCACGATCTCTATGACCAGCGTCCTCGTCGACGACCAGTCCAAGGCGCTGGCGTTCTACACGGACAAGCTTGGTTTTGTAAAGCAGCTGGACGTCGATGCAGGGGGCGGGATACGCTGGGTGACCGTGGTGTCGCCGGCATCTCCGGATGGTGTTCAGCTCGTGCTGGAACCGGAGGGTTCGTTAGGCCGGTCGTTCAAGAAGGGTTTGCATGCCGCCGGCATTCCCGCCACGTCGTTCCAAACCGATGACATTGAGAGCGAATACGATCGCCTAACGAAGCTTGGTGTCGCGTTCAAATCCGCGCCGCGGCAGGCAGGACCTGTCAAAATCGCCATCTTCGACGACACATGCGGAAACTTCATCCAGCTGCACCAGAGGTAGAGCCGCGGACGGCGCAGGACACCTTCATCACCATCGTGCGCCGGTTCCCCGCGCCGGTGAGTGAAGTGTTCGCGGCCTGGACCGACGCAACGCTCATGCGCCAGTGGCTGGCACCCATCTTCTGCAAAATCGTGGAGCTGACCGCCGATCCGCAGCCAGGCGGACGCTACAAACTCGTGCTCAAGGGACCCTTTGGCGGCACACACGTCACGAGCGGCGAATATCGCGAAATCGTGCCTAACAAGCGCATCGTGAAAACCTGGGTCGCCGAAGGGACTAACCCCGCCGTCGACCGGTACGAGACGCTCGTCACCGTGGATTTTCGAGAGGTGGGCCCAGGCGCAACCGAAGTCGTATTGCGGCAGGACATGCTGCGGACAAAAGCCGATCAGTCCGGCAATCGCATGGGATGGCGGATGTGCCTGAACAAGTTGGAGAAGGTGTTGAAACGCTCCGGTTCGTGATGACCGAGCGACTATGGCCTAACGACTACTCGACCGTCACGCTCTTCGCCAAATTCCTCGGCTGATCGACATTCGAACCGCGCTTCACCGCGACGTAATAGGCGAGGAGCTGCAGCGGTATCGACGCAAGCACCGGCATCAGCAGGTCGATCGTTTCCGGGATGCGGAACTCGTAATCGATCTTTCCGGCGAGCGCCGGCTCGTCGCGACTCGTGATCGCAATGACACGACCCTTCCGCGCTTTCACTTCCTGAACGTTGGAGACGATCTTCTCGAACACCGAATCGTGCGGTGCAATGAACACCACCGGCATCATCTCGTCGATG
>JBFMFA010000616.1:0-2927 GCA_040753195.1 Gemmatimonadota bacterium
AAGCCACCGTTCTTGCCGGTTGCGGCTTCATGCCAGTGCCTCGCATGGGACCTGCCATGGTGGTGCGACCACTCGACGTGTCGACACTGCACGTCGACCCTCTCCGGCGTTCGAGCTGGCGTCTCTCGATCGGCACACTAGAGCTCTTTTGACCAATGCCTACCGCTAGCTCTGACACCGTAGGCCTCTATTTCGTTCTGGCGCTCATTGCTGCATCGCTCGGCGTCATCCTGTACTCGAGCGTTCCTCGACCGCTCAAAACGATTCTCTGCGTCGGACTCGCGTTGCGCGTAATTGGTGGACTAGCCCGCTACAGCGTGCTTGAGGTCTTCTACGACGGCCGAGGCGACGCTGTTCGCTATTACAGGGTCGGACTCGAATACGCGGAGCGGTTTCGCGCGCTCGACTTCTCTCCGCTGAGCGATCCCTCGCTTTGGCACAGCCAAACCTGGTGGGGAACACAGTTCATGTTCTTCCCGTCCGGCTTTGTGCTCGCCGTCATCGGACCTACGATGCTTGGTGAGTTCATCGTCTTTTCCATCTTTGCCTTCCTCGGTCTCGTCGCTCTCGTCGTCGCCTACACTCGCGCGTTTCCTCAGGTGGCGACTTCTCGCTACGCAGCCTGGCTTCTCCTGTTCCCTTCACTTTGGTTTTGGCCGTCCAGCGTCGGGAAAGAGTCCATAATGCTGTTCGGCATCGGCATGGCGACTCTCGGTTTCGTTGGAAAACACGGGCGCATAAGCGTTTTTCCGCTTGCGGCTGGCCTCGCGACGATGCTCTCACTGCGCCCCCAAGTCGCCGCCCTCTTTATTCTCTGCGCCGCGCTGGCGCACTGGCTCACGAGGCAACACAAGTGGAGCTTCGCTCGCGTATTGCAGGGTGTGGCGATCTTGGCCGTCGGCCTAACGAGTGTCTGGTACGCAGGCCGTGAGCTCGGAATCGACTCCTTCGATGCGGAAGGGTTGCAGGATTTTGTTGCATCCGATCCGGCACGCCGCGTTCGCGGCGGCAGTGCGATCGAAGCCGTTTCACTTGGATGGAGCGCTGCGCCGCTCGCGGCGATTAACGTGCTTTTCCGCCCCTTCCCGTGGGAAGCCGACAGCCCGCTGATGTTGCTCTCCAGCGCCGAGATCACTGGACTCTGGCTCCTCTTGTTGTGGCGGCGACGCAGTGTCAGCGCGACGGTGCGCCGTTGGCGCTCCAGTCGCTTTATCGCTTTCGCGCTCGCTTTTTCTTTGATTTACGCCATCGCACTTGGGTTGATGATGTCCAACCTCGCCATAATCGCGAGACAGCGCGTGTTTTTTTTCCCATTTCTCTTCCTGCTACTTGAGGCTGCGCCAGCAGCAGCACGCGCCGCCCATGCCCGAGACAGTCTGAGAACGGCATCGCGACACCTACTCGTCACGCCGAACTAGGCGTTCAACCCGCGAACCGTATGCAGCGTCGGCAGGCTGCATCGGACCTGTAACGTCGACGCTTCACCGGGCTCCGCTCCAGTGCACGGTGCGGTACCGCAATCCCAAGTGCTACAACCGATTGCAACACCGTGCCGGCGCACGATGCCTGCAGAGTGTGCCAGCTCCACAAGAACTAGACACTTAATGGCAATGGCCCCGAGCAGCGAAGCAGCTGTGCACGCTATAACAACGCCGCCAACGCAGCGCCTGCCACTGCTCAGCTTCGGTTCGCTCCTGTTGCAGTTACTTCTGGTTCTGATGGTAATCCAGCAGTTCAACGTGGAGAGTAAGACGTTCTTCCACGTGGCGCTTTTGACCGTAATAGGATTTACTGTCCACGCGTTCCTCCCGCAGCGCGTTCGCCTTCACTTCTTTGTCTTGCTGTCGCTCGCAGGGATCGGAGTCGCGTTTGGGCCTCGAGATGCCCTGTGGCTGATCGCGGTAGGAGTTGGATTGATCGGTGTCTGTCACCTGCCGATCAGCGTGGCATGGCGAGTTGTGATCCTTCTCGCCGTCGGCGCGACCTTGGCAACGTCGCGAGCTGGGATACTACCGGCACCATGGTCTCGGGCCGTGTGGCCGATCCTCGCGTCGATGTTCATGTTCCGCGTCGCGATCTACATCTACGCCATGCAGCATGAAAAAGTCCCGGCAAGTCCGATGCGAACGCTCGCATACTTTTTCATGCTGCCTAACGTCTGCTTTCCGCTCTTTCCTGTCGTCGACTACGCATCGTTTCGGCGAACCTACTACGATCGGGCAGAACTCGAGATTTACACGCGGGGCGTGCAGTGGATAGTTCGAGGACTACTGCATTTGTTGTTGTATCGCTTCGTCTACTTAAACCTAACGATTGAACCAGCTGAACTCGTCAACCTGGGAGGCGTGGTTCGGTTTGTAGTTGCCACGTTCCTACTTTATCTACGTGTATCTGGGCAGTTTCATTTGATCGTTGGGATTCTCCATCTGTTCGGCTTCCGACTGCCCGAAACCCATCGTCTCTACTATCTCGCGTCGGGATTCACGGATTTCTGGCGCCGTATCAACATCTACTGGAAAGACTTCCTTCTTGCGCTGGTGTACTACCCGATCTTCCTGCGACTTCGACGGGCGGCGGGGGAACGCGGTGCTTTGGTTGTTGCGACGATCGTGGTTTTTCTCTCTACGTGGTTGCTGCACTCGTATCAGTGGTTCTGGCTTCGTGGAGGATTTCCCGTTATTGCGCAGGACGGAGTCTTCTGGGGGCTACTTGGCGTTTTCGTCGTCGCAAGTTCGCTGCGCGAGATTAGACATGGCCGCGTGCGAGCTATCGGCAAAGCTCAGCGCTGGAACTCGCGCCGCGCCATGCGGACCGTGCTGATGTTTTGGGCTATGGCCGTACTGTGGTCGCTCTGGTCATCCGAGTCGTTAGGAGAGTGGTTTGCAATGTGGCTGGCAGCGACTCGTGTTGATTCGTTAGGCGTGCTC
>JBFMFA010000617.1:0-2923 GCA_040753195.1 Gemmatimonadota bacterium
TCGATCCCGCCCTCCACCGCGTTGACGACCGATTCGTAGATCCCGCGCCTAACGGCGACGGCACCCATCGGTACAGCGCCGTTGGTGATCCCCTTCGCCATCGTGATGATGTCGGGCTGGATGCCGAAGTATTCCGCGCCGAAGCTCGCACCCAGGCGCCCGTACCCTGTGATCACCTCGTCGAAGACCAACAGAATGTCGTGCCGCGTGCACAACTCGCGCAGTCGTTCGAGATAGCCGACCGGGGGAACGAGCACTCCCGCCGAACCAGCAACGGGCTCCACGATGACGGCAGCGATCGAACTGGCGCCGTGCTTCTGAATGATCTGCTCCAATGCGTCGGCGAAGCCGGCACCCGACTTGGGTTGCCCTCGCGAGAATGCATTGGCCGCCAGGTCATGCGTGCTCGGCAGATGATCGACCTGCGGCAGGAGCTGCGCCGCGAACGCCTTGCGGTTGTTTTCGATGCCACCGACTGAAATCCCGCCGAAACCGACCCCGTGATAACCGCGCACGCGACCCACGAACCGCGTGCGATTCGGCTGACCGCGCGAGATCTGATACGCGAGCACGATCTTCAACGCCGTGTCCACTGCCTCCGACCCCGAGTTCGCGAAAAACACATGGTCGATATCTCCCGGCATCAACGCAGCGACGCGGGACGCCAGCTGGAAACTCCACGGGTGTCCCATCTGAAAGGCGGGCGCAAAATCCAACGTCGCCGCCGCGCGTTGAATCGCAGCGACGATGGGTTCACGACAGTGTCCGGCGTTCACGCACCACAAGCCTGATGTCGCGTCGAGAATCTGGCGGCCGTCGGAGGACGTGTAGAACATCCCCTTCGCCTCCACGAGCATACGCGGCGCGCGCTTGAACGCGCGATTCGCCGTGAACGGCATCCACAGGGATTCCAGATCCACTTCGTTAGGCGTGATGACGTCAAGCGTTACGCTCATGGTTCCCTCACTCCGGGCCATCTCCGGCCCCAAGAGATTCATTGGCCGTTCGTTTCTCCTCAGCCGCCGCCTCGGACTCTTCTTCCAATTCGCGTTCCAGCACTTCGCGTTCGATCGCGTCGCGCTCAGCACGATAGCGCGTGTACCACTCGCGCGTGACTTCCCCCGCCAATTCGCGATTCCCTAATCCAAATGCCAGCGCCATGGCGAGTGCCACGGCGCCGAATAGAATCGCAAACGCGGTCGTCACGATGTCGGTTGCGATCCCCAGCTCCTGGAGGGCCATGAAAACGGCGAGCATCACGACGCCCCAGCGGCCAACGCGTGCCAGCGTGGGGCCGCCCTGCACGGCACCAGCTGACGCCATGATCAAGCCACCCGTGAAACGCCCCAGTACGATGCCGACGATCATGATCACGATCGCGGACATCAGGCTTGGCAGATAACCCACCAGCTCCGCAAAGACCGCGGCGAGCGACTCCAGGCCTAACGCGTTCGCCGCCACCATGATGACGGCGAACATGATGAACCAGAACAGCACCTTCGCGGCAACGCGCGTCGGATTGAAGTGCGAGCCGGAGTGCTCGATCGCTTCCATCACGCCGCCACGCTCCAACGCCTGATTCAGTCGGACGCGCCGCAGCAGTCGTTCTGTCGCCTTTTCGACGAGCTTCGCCAGCAGATATCCGGCGAAGAGGATGACGAGTGCGCCGAGCATCGCCGGGACGATCTCGGCGAGCTGCAGAAATGAAGTGCGAAGGCGTTCGAGGAAAGTCACCGTGACATCAATGTCGAGCTTGCTCCCAATCTAAGGCGCGTGGCGCGAGCCGTGAGGCAGGTCCAGAATCCAGATCCCTCGCGCCCTGCGCCTTGCGCCTTGCCCCTAGTTTCGCGTCCCCCGTTTCACGTCAAAAAGGGCGCTCCGATGGCATTGCGGGCACAACAACCACTCCCGCCGCCGGGCATAACCGAGTCCGAACGACCCTCCGCCGATCGGCCGCAACGTCAGCGCCACGTGGCAACGCGGGCATTCGGCGGTCTCGCCACGCTCATGCGCCTCGCGGATTGCTCGCTGTTCGTCGGCGGTAAACTGCGCTTCGTCTGCGCTCACGGATAACTCGTTAGGCGATCGTCAGGACGATCTTGCCGAACTGCAGGCCCATTTGCATGCGCTCGAGTGCCGCGCGCCCTTCGGCCAACGGGAAAACCGAATCGACGACAGGGTCGAGCGTGCCGTCGCGAAACGCGGCCGTGATGGCATCGAACTCGGCGTCATTTCCCATCGTCGATCCCATGATCGTCCACTGATTCCAGAACAGCCGCCGAACATCTGTCTCGAGCCGCGGACCACTCGTCCCCCCCCACGTGACCAGCCGGCCGCGCTTGCCTAACGCCGCAAGCGATTGGCCCCACGTCTTCTCACCCACTGAATCGAAGACCACGTCGACGCCCCGCTTTCCGGTGCGGGCGCGTATCTCTTTCCCCACATCCACGAGATCGTGACGTAGCGTCTCGTCGGCGCCCAGCTGCCGCGCTCGTGCGAGCTTTTCATCGCTGCCGGACGTCACAGTCACGTGGGCGCCGTGCAGCTTGCAGATCTGCAACGCGGCGAGCGCGACACCACCGCCAATTCCCCAGATCAACACGCGATCGGCGGCCGTCACCCGTGCCCGCGACACGACCGCTCGCCACGCCGTCAGCGTTACCAGCGGGTACGCCGCCGCCTTCTCCCAGGGCGTCTCGCTGGCGATCACTCTCACGTTAGGCGCTGGAACCACCACGTACTCCGCGAAAGTTCCCGGATGATGTTCGCCGAGGAGGCCGAACTTGATACAGAGCGGCTGCTCGCCGGCGAGACAGTATTCGCACTGGCGGCAGCTGATACCGCCGTTGATGAAGACACGATCTCCCGGCCGCACCGTCGAAACCTCACCGCCAACCGACTCGACGACCCCGGCACCATCGGC
>JBFMFA010000618.1:0-2919 GCA_040753195.1 Gemmatimonadota bacterium
TGCGCGCGCCGGCGGCGACGCGTTTGGCAGCGCGGCGTGCTTTTGTCTTGATCTCCTCGGGCGTACCAACGGCTTTGCGCAGTTCACGGAGCGCGGCGCTGCGCTTGTGCAGGTTGCGACTCACGACGAAGTGCATTCCAGCGCGGACGGCCGCACCGGCCGCCAGTGAGAGAAGGAAGTTTCGGTAACGGTGGCTCCCGCGGCGGACCACGATCACGCGAGTGCTCATAACGCCTCCAAGGCATCAAGTGGATGAGGCGAAGCGACCTGTGCGGTTCACTTCGCCATCGGCGCCATCATGCATGGCAAAATCGCGGCCACGGACAAATAGGGGATTAGAGGATAGCACTTAGGGGATAGGAGGGCACGACGCTGCGCATAACGAGAACGACGAACGGCCAAGTGCGACGCCAAGTTGACACGGGCGAGCACGTGTCATTCACTCGCGCGCCGCAGCCGCTTACATTCGCCGCGTGTCGCACGACCTGACGAGCGATGTCTCGGCAGCACTAGATCGCGTTCTCGCGCGCTTTGCAGGCATGGTCCGAGCGATCGGCGCTCGGCACAGATTGTCGGCGAGTGACCTCGACGAGGTCCTCCAGGAAATGCGCATCCGCCTTTGGCGCGCGCGTCCAACGAGCGAGCAAATTGACGCGCTTCCCACGTCATACATCTATAGGACCGCGTTCGCCGCCGCAATTGACATCCTCCGCGCGCAACGGCGCGGACATGCAATGGACGCTGTGGCGCTCGATTCAGCTGACGCACTGGAGGTGGAAAGCACGGCGGACGCGGGCCGTGATGTCGAACAGCAAGAGGCGCTCGACCGAATCCTGAAGGCGGTCGGCTCGCTTCCGGACTCTCGTCGAGCAGTCGTGCGCATGTATCTCTCGGGATATGACCGCGGTGAGATCGCCGGGTTGTTGCATTGGTCAGAAGGAAAAACTCGTAACCTCCTCTATCGCGGGCTTGCTGAGCTGCGTGAACGACTGGGAAGAGACATGGTGCGCTCGTGACCGATAGTGACCTGCAACGCGACTATCAAAGGGCAGTCGAGCTCCGCGTGTCCGACGAACGCATGCGGTGCCCGACGCCCGAGGCGATCGAGGTGTTGGTTGTGGGAAGCGGCAGCGAGGCCGTACGCCTAACAACCCTCGATCATGTGATGGCATGCGCCCAATGCCGTCGCGAATTCGAGCTATTGCGCGCTATTCGCGCGGCTGGGTCACCACGCCGTGCGATATCACCGCGATGGTACGCACTGGCCGCGGTCGTGCTCCTGGCTGTGGCCCTAACGCTGGTCAACGTGAATCGCAACGCGCCCACAATGCGCGGCCCAGGCGTCAGCGGTGACATGCCGGTCACCATCTCCCCGATTGGGGAGGTCGATGTGTCCACCGCCCGGCGCTTGATTTGGCGTGCGTTTCCGAATGCGGCGCAATATCGAGTCGAGCTCGTGGACCCGGCTGGCGGTATGCGAGCCTCAGTTTCAACCGTCGATACGAGCTGGTCGCTGCCGCAGTCCGTTTCCATTCAATCCGGTGAAACGCTGCAATGGACTGTAGAAGCCATTCTACCGGACGCGCGACGTCTGGCGTCCGGCGTGACCGAGTTTCGGGTCAGGTAGCCTAACGAGGTCCGCTGGATAACCTCAGCGTCGCGTCACCGAGGAGTGTGTAGGCGCTCCACTCGCTAGCCGACACGCCTTTCTTTCGTAGAGCGAGCTTTGCCTCCCGCAACGCGCGGCCGGCAGGCTGGCCTCCGACAAGCGCTCCATAGAACGTGTCCATCAGTGTCGCCGCGTAGCGGTCGTCGACAGCCCACGTCGTCGCGACAACCGTCCGACTTCCCTTTTCCAGAAACGGCAGGGCAAGACTTTCCACACCCTCGGCGCCAATAATTTCACCGCGCGCCGTGCGGCACGCGGACAGCACAATGAGATGCGCGCGCAGTTCGAGCGTTGCGAGCTCGGCGATCGAGACGGCGCCGTCGTTGCCGTCCGTCGCGGCCAACGCGATGAACGACCTGTCCGGCGACCAGTCGTCCACAACCGCGTGTGCCGCGATATGCAACGCCCGATACTGGCGTCCCGTGGCGCGCCGCAGGCGGTCTTCCGAGGCATCGTGTCCCAGGACCAATTCACTGTTGCCTAACAAGCGGGCGACGCGCCGAGCCTCGCGGCCGGACGCCGCGAGTCGCGGAAGCGCCCTGCCACGGTCAGCAAACGAGGGTAGTGAGAGGCCAAAGGGAAGCCAATCCCGGCGTTGATACGCGGGATCGCCAAACACGAGCGAGCCAACGCCTTCGGTCGACGACGGCGATGTCTCCCACCAGTGTGCCGCGATGGCCAACGAGGGAACCACCGAACTCTCGAAGTCATCGACGAGGTAGCGATTTCTCGATGTCGGCAACGCGTCAAACGGCACCAGGTGCAGCGCACCGTCCGGTACAATGGCGATCTTCCGAATACCACGAGCCAGCAGTGGCAGCGCAGGCTGCAACACCAGCGCAGCCAGCTGATCGGAAACTTGGCGCGCGTCCACGCGCGCTTCAAGCCGTCTCGTTAGGCTCGTAACAAGTCGTGCGATGGTTGGTGCCGGGCCAAGCGCAAAACCCGCGATTGTATCTCGCGTTGCCACCACCAGGGTGGCCGGTGCGTCGCCGACACCCATTGTGTAGACAAACACAGCGGTTTCTCGATCGGGAATAGCGGCCTGCAATCGACGAACGTCGGGCCCTTGTCCCGCGGCAGAGTTGGTCCCGTGCACCGAAAGCGCCTCGGCGAGGTGCTGAGCGCGACGCTGCTCGCTGAGCTCGAGCGCGCTTCCGGGACGGTCGCGCCTCACCAGTTCCGCGATGAGCCGCGGCAGTCCGTACGGATCCCCGAACGCGACCGTCGACTGCGCCGCACGTTTACGG
>JBFMFA010000619.1:0-2918 GCA_040753195.1 Gemmatimonadota bacterium
GATCTCATGGAAGCGCGCCGCCTCTACGAAGCGAATTCCACCGTTTTCCAGGCCGCGCGCCAGCTGCTCCGCCGCGCGCTGGACATCTAACGATATCACGCGAGCGACTCGATGGCTGTGAACAGCATACTGCGCATGTATCCAACGGCACCGGCGACGACCGGCGTCGTTAGGCCCCGATCGGAAGAGGGGGCGACGGATGTTCGCACACCGGCCGGCGGCACCATTCCGGCGCGCATCCACCCCGCGACGACGGCGCGGCCCGCGGTTGCGTCCAATGAAGTGACCGTGCAACCCCCGCCGGGGACCGACCCCGAGCTGTGGAGCATCCTGACGCAGGAGGAGCGCGAACACTTCGCCCGCCTTGGAGCCATGGGGCCGCTCACCTACGGACGCGTGCTGGACGGTCTACTCACCGCCGCCGCTGTTCCGCAACGCGGCGCGCGCCTGGACGTGCGAGCCTAACAATGAGCGATCCGATCGGCGCGGCTGCGCTGCGCAATATCCAGAGTCTGCAGATCGGTGGCGACGAAGCGCGCCGCTATCGCATCGACATCGGCAAAGGCGAGAGCGGTTCGTTCGCCGAAGCCCTGACGCAGGCCGTCAATCATGTCTCCGACGTGCAGGACGACGCGAGCGAAATGGTGCAGCGGTATCTGCGCGGAGAACACGTGGAGCTCCATCAAGTGATGGCGGCGAGCGAAGAGGCGGGCATTGCCCTCGAGCTGCTCATCGAAGTGCGCAACAAGGTGCTCGACGCGTATCGCACGCTGTCCACCATGCAATCCTGAGAACTGAACAGACGCTATGTCCGATCCAGTACAACAGGCTGTCGAACGCGTTGGCGGATGGCGCCGCCTAGCCACGTTAGGCATGGGTGTCGCCGCGGTTGCCCTGTTTGCCGCTGTCGCGAAGTGGGCGACACGGCCGACGTGGGTGCCCCTCGCCTCCGGGCTCTCCATCGAAACAACGGGACCAATCTCGGATCACCTCGATCAGGCCGGAATTCCGTACCAGCTCGAACGCGGCGGGACGGAGATCGCTGTCGCCGCACCGGATCTTGCTCGCGCGCGTGTCGCGCTTGCGCGGGACGGGTTACCCCAGGCCGGGCGGCCGGGACTGGAACTGTTCGACAAGCCGTCGTACGCGATGACGGACTTCACACAGCGCATCAATTATAGAAGGGCGCTCGAGGGCGAGCTGGAACGCACCATCGGCAAAATGCGCGGGATTGCGGGAGCCCAGGTGCATCTGGCCCTGCACGAAACGTCTTCGTTTCGCGCGGCACAGCAGCCCGCCGAGGCGTCTGTCGTTCTCAAACTCAACGGGAGCGGCGCGCCGTCCGCCGAAATCGTGCGCGGCATTGCGCAGCTCGTGGCCTCCAGCGTCGACGGACTCGAAAGCGATCGTGTGACGGTCGTTGACGACGGTGGTCGCCTGCTCTCCTTACCTAACGAAAGCGAATCATCCGCGGCGCTCACGAGCCGGCAGCTGGCGATGCAGCGCGAGATGGAAGAGCACCTACGTGAGAAAGCGACGGACATCGTCGATCAGATCGTGGGCCGGGGCAACTCGCGCATCGAGGTCGCCGCATCGGTGAATTTCGATCGCCTCGAGCGCACGACGACGAAGCTCGACCCGCAGCAGCAAGCGACCTCGAGTGAACAGAAGGCCGAGATCATCCCTGGCGCGCAGGGAGGCGCAGCGTCAACCAACGCGGCGACCGTCTACGAGAACTCGCGCAGTAACGAGAGTTATTCCGCGGCAATCGGCGGGATCAGACGCCTAACGGTGGCCGTGCTGGTGAACACGCAGCCGCGCGATAGCGCAGTCGCCGGCCGTACGCTCGACTTGCCGCGCATCGACACGCTCGTGCGTCACGCCGTGGGATACGATTCCACGCGCGGCGACCTCGTGTCCGTGGTGGGCGTGCCATTTGCCACCGAGTCTGCACCCGTTGGCGCAGAAGTGCCGACACCACCAGGCCTCGTCGAACGCGTGCGTGACAACGAGCGTCTCATTCTAAATGTTGCGGCGCTCGCGCTGGCCTTTGTGATCGCCTTCATGGCGTTGCGCTCGTTGAAGCGGCTCGCGCCGCCCGCGACGCCGGCGGCACCAGTAGTCGCAGCGGGAGTCGGTACACGCACGCTCGACGCGAGCACGCGGCCCATTGTGTCACCACCGGATTCGCGGGCGCGAGTCCTTGCGGCGGTTGAACAGCATCCTGAAGCGGCCGCGAAGTTAGCCCGCGCCTGGCTAAAGGAAAGCTGACATGGGGACGGCACTCGCTCCGCGCGGCGCAGCTTTCGCGAGCCGGGCCGCGTCGATACCCGTCGACGTGGATTCGCTAACGGGCCCGCAAAAAATGGCCATCCTGTGTCTCGCGTTAGGCACGGAGGCCGCGGCGAAGATCACCCAGAAGCTGCAGCCGCAGGAGGTGGACGCGATCTCCATGGAGAGCGCGCGTCTGGAGCAGGTGAGCCCGCTGGTCGTGGAGCAGGTTCTCGAAGAGTGGCTCGCGCGAAGCAGCGGCGCTGATTCGCTCGCAGCAGGCGGCGTCGACGCCGCCCAAGAGCTGTTGGAAAAAGCGTTCGGAGCACGCAAGGCCGCCCAGGTCATGGAACGTATTCAACCGCAAATCCATGGCACCGGCGATCTGCAGCGCTTGCGCAGCGCGGATCCGGAACAGCTCGCGCGCATGCTCGCTGGTGAACATCCGCAGACCGTCGCTTTCGTTCTCGCCCATCTCGATGCCACGAACGCAGCGGACGTGTTGCGTGTCCTCGATCGCGCACTGGCCGCCGAAGTCACCTATCGCATCGGGCGCATGGAGAAGGCGTCGCCTGAGTACGTGCAGCTCATCGAGCGCTCGTTGAGCGCGGATACAAGTCTCTCTGTTTCGCAGCGCATGAATCCAG
>JBFMFA010000620.1:0-2918 GCA_040753195.1 Gemmatimonadota bacterium
CAGGGCTTTCCCGAAGTCGTGTTCGGCGGCGGCAAATCGCCGGCGCAAATCGTGGAAATCGCGAGCCGCATGGCCGCGCGAGGGGATCGCACGCTCGTGACGCGTGCCAGTGCGGAGGCCCTCTGGACGCTGCGTGAACGGTGGCCTAACGCGCGCATCAATGAAGTGGCGCGCACGGCGATGATTCCGGAGATCAGCGCACCGGCAGAGCGCGGGCCGGTGCTGGTTGTGACGGCGGGAACGAGCGACCTTCCGGTCGCCGAAGAAGCGGCGGAGACGCTCTTTGCAGCCGGCATCTGCGCCGAGCGCCTCACGGATGTCGGGGTGGCCGGCATCCATCGTCTGCTGGCCCAGAGCGAAGCGCTGCGGCGCGCCCGCGCCGTGATCGTCGTTGCGGGGATGGACGGCGCCCTCCCGTCCGTTGTCGGAGGTTTGGTGGCCGTCCCGGTGGTGGCGGTGCCCACGAGCGTCGGTTATGGCGCGAGCTTCAACGGCCTCGCCGCGCTGCTGACGATGCTCAATAGCTGCGCCGCCGGCATCGCGGTAGTGAACATCGACAACGGCTTTGGCGCGGCCGTCGCGGCGATTCGCTCGATCAACGCCTAACGACTACGCCACCGCGGTTGCCGGCTGCAGCCGCTCACCTCCATCGCTCTCCGCGTCGGCCGCGCTCGACGGAGCCGCCATGGGAAATAGCTCACGGGCGACGTCGACGAATTGCTGCACGCGGGTGGGCGCACCAGGGAGCCAGATGAGCGCAAGCCACGAGCGTATCGGCGGTTCCACGAACGGGCGAAAGACAACGCTTTTTGTGCGCGACACGACCTGCTCGGCCAACTCTTCGTTTGCCAGGGACCAGGCGTTCCCCGCCGCCAACTCGACGCTATTCGAGGGTGCGCCGGAGCTATCCGCCTCCTGTGCCGGAACCACGCCGCGTTCTCTCAGAGCGAGAACGATCTGCCGGTAATTCTCCGGCCAGTGCCGGCTGGAGCGGTTGAGGAAGGTCAGATCCCGCAGATCGCGCAGGTGAATCGATTGCTGTGCGGCGAGCAGGTGCGTTGCGCTGAGGAGGACACCGGTCAGCGAGGTCTCCCGCAAGCGACAGGCTTCGAAGCCCGGCTCCGGCCACCGCATAACGAACGTCGCCGCCACGTCGACGTCGTGCGAGCGCACGGCCGCAAGTAGTTCCGTCTGGCGCGCATACGATATGCGCAAGCCGATCTCTGAATGCCGCTGCTGGAAAACACTGATGAGATCAGCAATGTGCGGAGAGTACGTCGCCATCTCTTCTCCGTGCGCGACATGCAGCGTGGTCGTTCCGGCTTCGTCGGCGCGCCGAGCGACGGCGACCGCGTTGGCGGCGACTTGCAGTGTGTGACGGGCCTCTGTAAGAAATGCCTCACCGGCGCTCGTTAGGGACACGCCGCGCGGCAGACGGTAAAAAAGCGTCACACCAAGGGTGGTCTCCAGATCGCGGATCTGTCGTGACAGCGCAGGCTGTGCTACCCGCAGGTGACGCGCGGCACGGAGGAAACTACGCTGCTCGGCGACGGCGACGAAATAACGAAGGTGACGCAGTTCCATTACATGCCCTCACGGTGTGGCCTGTTCGGCCGAAGTGTATGCAGCGATACCATCACATTCAAGAATGAAGCGTTAGGCGAGTCACCGAGTGCGGCGACGATTGAGGCAGCCCGGGAATCGGAAGCCGCCGATCCGCGTGGAGTACGCGCCGGCGTCTGTCTTCAGATAGTCTCCAACATACCATATTGTGCAGTCGTCGCTTGGGTCCATGGCGGTCTGCGTGTAGTCCTCCCAGCGCAGCGTGGAGGTCTGCGCCGCTTGACCTTCGACGAGAACGGTTTCGCGCAGCGTGAGGCGACCTAGTGAGTCACCCGCCAACCGTCCCGCGAAACGTTGTCCGGCAAAGTGCGGCGTGCCGCCAAAGGAATAACCGATCCCGATATTGCCGGCCCCATCGATTGCTGGACTCGCCATCCATCGGTAAAAACTATCCGGCGCGTAGGTTCCCTGCTGGTGGAGCCTAACGTGTCGCTGCCGATCCAACCGAAACTCGTACCAACGTACGCCTCCTCCGCCGGCTGAAGTGTTCACGGAGTGTACCGCAACGATTGATTCGCGGTTGCCGAGGCGACGGTATACGAGACGCGCCATGATCTTGTCGCCCTGGGCATCGAGGCCACGTTCGGTCCCCGGTTGAGAAACGCAGTTGGTCAACTGACCGTTGCAGAGGTAGGTGTATGGCGCAACGGGAATCTTCTGAGGACCCGCTACACGCGTCTTGGATGGATCTTGCCAGTCGACATGATATGTCCAGACGTAAATGCCGTCGTCATGGAAGATCTGACGAAGTTGAGTCCCGCCCGTGGCCATCATGATGTTGGGCGCGCCTAACGGTGGTATTTCGAAACCGTCCAGGTCGGCGTTGTTCAGGAAGTTGACACTGTCGATGACGACGCACTGCTCGCTCGCATCTTCCCCTTTGAGCATACGGGCACGATCGACAACGCAGGCGTGTTTTTGAATGACGTCATCGCCGGTGCTCGTCGGCACGTAGTACCCGTCCGGCCACACCGCCGGGCGGGGGTAGTCCGGGAACAGCGGCCGCACGAATTCGTAGCGGTAGTACGGACCGAACGGATCGGCCCCGACACTGATCGCATAACACATCGCGTACGATCCGGAATCGCGCGGGGCGGCCGGAGGTCGCGGTCGAGCAGTGTCATCGGGCGCGGGAGGCGGGGGCTCATAGAGTCGCACGCTGGCACCAGGTTGCCCGGGACGGCCCCGCAGGCTCTCGAGCGCCCCGTCGCCATGGCGCGGGGCTCTCGGTTCGTCGCGCCTAACGGGCCCCCGCGAGAAGATCGGCATCACGATGAGCCAGCGGTCGGCGAGCT
>JBFMFA010000621.1:0-2914 GCA_040753195.1 Gemmatimonadota bacterium
CGGGCGTTCCACGTACCGTAGCGTCCGCCCCGGCACGAGGGTTATCGACTCTCGTCGTTTGAGGTCCGCAAAGGCCTCGCGGACGCGGGCGTCTCCGCGCAACAACTCCACGTTCAACTCCTCGTTAGGGTCCTCCGCCTCGATCTCGCGGCCGGCGCGGGAGGACCAGAACTCGGACGTCTCAACTCCGAGCGCCGTGCGTGCAAGCTCAGCGCGCTGTCGCTCGAGGACTTCGTGCATCGCGCGCTCGCGTTTTTCGTAGAACTCGAGCGCTGGCGCAACCACGGATGAGTCGGTCAGGCACGTGTTCACGACGACGGACGCAAGCCACGCCGACGCGAGTGCCTTCTTGATCCCAAAGGAAGACAGAGGATCCACGAAGCTGGCCGCGTCACCTACGAGCAGCGCGCCGTGCGTGGCGTATCGATGGGCGCTGTATGGCGACGCGTCGCGGGCGAACGGCGCGTCCACCAAGCGAGCGCCCTGCGTTAGGCGACCGAGCGCTGGCACGCGTCCGAGTGCCGCATGGTAGCTCTCGATCAACGCCCCTTGGGCGCGTACGTCCGTGAGCCGTGGGTCGACCATGACGGTGACATGTCGCTGCGTCCGTGAAATCGGTACGGACCACGCCCACCCCTCTGGGTGACTCTCGACCAGCGTATGTGTGTAGTCACCGAGGGCCCAGCCGTCGGAGCACTCCCATAGTCCGACGATGGCGAGCGTACGAAGGCCTGGGGCGCTGCGCCGCCACCCCTGGCGCGCCATCACGCCCGTTCGGCCTGAACAATCCAGAATCCACGGTGCGCTGATCTCCTGCTCGTGATCATCGCGAACGAATCGCACGACGTTGTGCTGAGTGGCGATGACCGTCGCGTCGGCGATGAGGTCGCAGCCGCTGCGCCGGAGGGCGTCGATCAGCAACTCGTTGAATCGCGCGCGGTCCACCTGAAAGCCTAACAAACCCTCTGCATAGCGGGCGTCGTGTGGTGCGGCCGCGCCCGACCAGTAGACCGTATTTCCGGTCGTGCGCACGAAGCCAGCAGCCTCCATGTCGCGCAGCCAGCCCAGCTTCTGCAAGAGCTTGTTTGTGCTCGGCGGGATCGTTTCCGCCAAGGCCGGCTTCGGCGCCGGCCGGGTAAGCAAGACGACGCGATGGCCCAGCGATGCTAGCTCACGTGCGGCTGTTGCACCGGCCGGCCCACTACCGATGACAATCACATCGACCGTCCATCGCGGCGCCATGGCGGCGTATGCTGCGCGCGTGTTGAGCGGCGGGTAAGCCCTCGGCGGACACCACTTGGAGGTTGCTCGGGCTCAGCCTGGTGGCCCGCGCCGGAATGCGATTGCCGTCTTGACAAAATATTTTTGTCGGCTATTCTGGGCCTCGCTTCGATTAGCGCTCTCCCACCGAGCCAGAGGAAAGCCACTATGGCGACATCGTCTGCCCTGCGAGTGGTACGCGGCAAGTCACAAGCTGCGACACTACTTCATGATGCGCGACGCGGCCTTCTGGAACACTTGGGTGAGCCTCACAGCGCCGCTAGCCTGGCGCGGAAGCTGGGCACGTCGCGCCAGCGGGTCCGCTACCACCTCACCGAGTTGGAGAAGGCTGGCCTTGTGGAGCTGGTCGAGGAGCGTCGCTCTGGGAACTGCGTGGAACGGGTGGTGCGCGCCACGGCGCGTTCGTTTGTCATTAGCCCCGAGGCGCTGGGGAGTCTTGGGGATACCCCCAACTCGTCCAGCGATCGGTTTAGCGCGGCTTATCTGCTCGGGTCCGCGGCGCGAACACTCCGGGACGTTGGCGCGCTCGAGGCCCGCGCTCGCAACGAGGGGAAGCGCCTCGCCACACTCACGTTGGAATCCGAGATCCGCTTCGCAACCGCCGAGGCGCGCAGCGCCTTCGCAACGGAGCTCGGCAACGTGATCGCCACACTCACCGCAAAATATCACGACGACAGTACCCCAGGCGGACGGCACTATCGCCTAACCACGCTGGTGCATCCCGCCGTACCCACCGACCCTGCACCGCACGGACCTGCGAAGGAGACGACGTATGCTCAAGCTGATGGCGGAGGAGACGATGCCTAACGAAACGCGCTCGGTCGACGTGGCGCTTGACATCGCGGCGCCCGTGGACGTCGTGTGGCGCGCGCTGACGGATCCGGACGAACTGGTGCGCTGGTTTCCGTACCAGGCGCAGGTTACGCCCGGCGCCGGCGGAGCTGTCACATGGTCCTGGGACGAGAAGTGGACCTGGGAATCGGCGATCGACCTGTGGGAGCCTGGTCGGCGGCTGCGTCTTGTGCAGGATGCGCAGCGTCCCTTCGATGTCGAAGGCGGCGTATTGCCTCCCGGGGAAGTCGCGGCGGCGCGCATGATCATGGACTTCACGCTGGAGACGCTCCTGGGGGCGACGCGACTGCGACTGGTGCATTCCGGCTTTGGGCGCGGCAGCGCGTGGGACGACGAGCTGGATGGCGTGCGCACCGGATGGGGCCATGAGCTGCGCAATCTGGCGTTCTATCTCGAGCGCCATCGCGGCAAGCAGCGCTACATCGGGACGTCCCACCTAACGTGGGACGGCTCGCAGGAAGAGACGTGGCAGCGACTCCTGAGCCCCGCCGCTTTTACTCTTCTTCCGTCCAACGCCGGCGCGGGTGACGCGTACCGCATCGAGGTATCGACGGGAGATTGCCTCGACGGTATCGTGCGGCAACGCGTCGCTGATCGTGAATTTACGGGCACCCTCAAGGCCTTGGATGACGGCATACTGCGGATCGGCACCCACCGCTCGATGGGTCGAACGGGCGTACAAGTGTTTTTTGCCAGCTACAACGCCGGTCACGCCGCGCATGTGCGCGAGCTTGGCAGCCGCGCGCAGGAGCTGCTGCAGCGGCTTTTCGGCGCGTAGACC
>JBFMFA010000622.1:0-2911 GCA_040753195.1 Gemmatimonadota bacterium
GAGCCCGTAGTTCGCGAGCACCGGCCCAGGCGCCGGATCGACGAACAAACCAGCAGCCGCTGATAACACGAAATACCCGTGCGCCACACGCCGCTCGAAGATGGACTCTTTCGCCGCGATGTCGTCCATGTGCGCGTAAAAGTGGTCCCCTGAAATCGCCGCGAAGTTCACTACGTCCGCTTCAGTCACCGTGCGCCGGTGCGTGACGAGCGTCTCGCCGATCGCCAACTCCTCGAAGTGCTTGCGGAAGGGATGGATACGATCCTGCTTCGGGGTTGACCCGGTGTGATACTCGCTCGTGATGCTCGTTAGGGCCGTGGGTGAGCCCTGCACGGCTGTGCGCTGCATATAGTGCAGTACGCCGCGCACGCCACCCATCTCTTCTCCACCGCCAGCGCGCCCCGGACCTCCGTGCACGAGGTGCGGCAGCGGCGATCCGTGCCCAGTGGACTCCTTCGCCGCATAACGGTTCATCACCATGATGCGGCCGTGGTACGGCGCCGTGCCTAACACGACCTCACGTGCCACGCGGTTGTCGGCGGTGAAGAGTGAACCGACGAGGCTCCCCTTCCCGAGCTTCGCCAGCGCGATCGCGTCGGCAATGCTCGTGTACGGCATCACGGTGTTCACCGGACCGAATGCCTCGATGTCATGCGGCTGCGTGTGGCGGAACGGATCGTTGCTCGCCAGCAGAGTGATCGGGAAAAACGCCCCGTTCTCTGTATCCGCGCCGATCGGCTCGACGCTATCGCCTCCGAAAATCAGCTGCGCACCATCGCGCAATCCGGCGACGTTGCGACCGACTTCCTTGACCTGTGCCTTGGCGGCGAGCGGTCCCATCTTCACGCCTTCCACTGCGGGATCGCCGACTTTCACGTCGCCAAGTCGTTTCTGCAGCGCCGTGATCACGTCCTGCATAACGCCTTCGGGGACAATCGTACGTCTGATCGCCGTGCACTTCTGGCCGGCCTTCACCGTCATTTCGCGCACGACCTCCTTCACGAATAGATCGAATTCATCCGTACCGGGAATGGCGTCGGGTCCCAGTATCGAGCAGTTGAGTGAATCCGCCTCCATGTTGAATCGCACACTATTGGCAACGATGTTCGGCGTCTCGCGCAGCGAACGGCCGGTTGACGCAGAGCCGGTAAACGCGACCGCGTCCTGCATGTCGAGGTGCGTTATGAGGTCGCCGGCGCTGCCGCACACGAGCTGAATCGCGCCGGCTGGAAAGATCCCCGACTCGATCATCGCAGCGAAAACACGCTCGGTGAGATAGCTGGTTAGGGTCGCCGGCTTCACGATCGCCGGAACGCCGGCGAGTAAGGTCGGCGCGAGTTTTTCCATCATCCCCCATACCGGGAAGTTGAACGCGTTGATGTGCACCGCGACGCCTTCCAGTGGCACGCAGATGTGCCGCCCGATGAACGTGCCGCCCTTGGACAGGGCTTCCGGCGGGCCGTCGATGTAAAAAGTCTCGTTAGGAAACTCGCGCCGCCCCTTCGACGCATACACGAAGAACGTGCCGATGCCGCCGTCGATGTCGATCCACGAGTCACCTTTCGTCGCACCGGTGGCAGCAGATAGCGCGTAAAACGGGTCTTTCCGCTCGCTGAGGTACTGCGCCATCGCCTTGAGCATGCGCGCCCGCTCGTGAAACGTTAGGCGACGCAGGTTGGGACCGCCGACCTCACGCGCGTACCGCACCATGCGCCCAAAATCGAGACCGCCGGACGACGCGATGGCCACCTCCGCACCAGTCACAGCGTGTTGGAGCGGAGTCCCCGTACCTGTCCCTTCCTGCCACTCGCCGAGCGCGAAATTCCTGAGTTTCATATCTGTTTTTTGAGTTGCTAACACTTCAGCTCTCACGTGCGTATTTACCAAGGCAAATGCCTTTAGCCCGCTCAAGAATAACCCGCGCGCACGCTCGCTCGGGCCGCCTTCGGCGTTTGCCGATGACGGCCCTTTGCATCTCCTGCGCCCTTATCGCGACCAGCCGCTTGGCGGCACAGCCGTCCACCAAGCGGGCCGTGGCCGCGGTCATCACTGGCGCCGCCCCTCGAATCGACGGCACCCTCGATGACCCGGCATGGCGCCTCGCCACACCAGTGACCGACTTCTCGCAGCAGCGTCCGATCGAGTTCAGCGCCACCTCGGAGCACACCCAGGTCTCGATTCTTTACGATGACGACGCGCTGTACGTCGGTGCGCGGCTCTATCGGCGCGACCCGAGCGCGATCGCGCGGCCGATGACGCGCCGCGACGTGACGGGCAATGCCGAACGCCTGGCCGTCGTGCTCGACACCTATCTCGACCGACGCACGGCTTTCGGCTTCTCCATTTCGGCCTCTGGAGTGAAAGGCGATTACTACCTCTCGCGGGACTCGGAGCACGAAGGGCGGTCGAGCCAATTCGATCCGGTGTGGGACGGGAGAGCCGCCATCGATTCGGCCGGATGGACGGCGGAGATGCGCATACCGTTTGCCCAGCTTCGGTTTAACGCAGCCGACGAGCAGGTGTGGGGGCTCATGCTTGATCGCCTACTCCCAGACAAGAACGAGACCGACCGCTGGATCGTGATTCCGGGAAGGGAGACGGGCTATGTCTCGCGCTTCGGCACTTTGCGCGGCATCCGCGGCATTCAGCCGCGCCGTCCGATCGAGCTGGTGCCGTATATCGCGGCCGATGCCACGCGACGCGCGAACGCGGACCCGAACGATCCGTTCAACGAGCCTTTCGCGGGCCGTTTCGGCACGGACGCAAAGATCGGAATCGGCTCCAATCTGACATTGGACCTAACGGTGAATCCCGATTTCGGCCAGGTGGAAGCGGATCCGGCCGAAGTGAATCTGTCGGCCTTCGAGACGTTTTTCGACGAGCGCAGGCCGTTCTTCACCGAGGGGAACGA
>JBFMFA010000623.1:0-2911 GCA_040753195.1 Gemmatimonadota bacterium
GCACGCCGTCGATCTCATGCTCCTCGATTCCTTCGGTGCGTGCAAGGCCGGAGAAGCGGACGATGCGGAGCGGCAGCTCGGGCTCGTTCGGCGCTCGGGCCTTCTGATCGATCGCCATCCACACCTCCGTCGGGTTCTGCGTCGTTAGGCCATGGAAGCGAAGCGCTGAAAGGAGACAGATTACGGCTCCCGGCACGCGCGTAACTGCCGCTGCGAGCGTCTCGTATTCGTTGCGGGGAGCACTTGGGAGGGCGTAGAGCCCCCGCGCGCGACGCTCGAGCTTGCCGGCCGCGACGAGGCGCCGAAGGACTTCCCGCGGGAGCTTATGGTCGTCGAGGTCTCGCGGCCGCAGGAACGTTCGCCGTTGCGCCAGCGCGAGGACGCGGTCGGCGAGAGGTCCGGAGTGAGGTTTGTGTCGTTGTGTCGGCATATATCAATATCTACCGACATTTAGTAACAAGCAACTGTCGGCCGCCACTTGCATAGCACGCCCAGCTAATTCGGAGTATCTTCGGCCAATCGGGAATCTAGGGGTAGGGATGGCGTGGCGGACTCGGCATACGGGCTAAGTTCGTTTGTTCAGGACAAGCTCCTGATCACATTCTGGCCGCTGACGAAACCGCACGGACCCTTTGCAGACGTCATCTGCGAGGCCGGCGCCGCCGAACGTCACGAAACGCGAGAGTGGTGGGGGGACCCCGTTCGAAGCGGATGGCTTCTTACCCTGCTCAACCGCGCACTGAACAAGCTGACCGGCCTCCGTGGCCTGAATCTCGACAAGGCGCACAAACGGTACCTCGACCCCGAGCGGGAGGAGGCAGTGCCCGAAAGGAGCGAGCACGGATCGGGTCAAACGATGATAGCAAAGCCGCGAAAGGTCAGTTACCGCCCGCTCAACTCCTCGGCGTCCGAGCTACACGTGGTCTGGCAGCCGAAAAAGCGAGCGCCGCGCGGGCACGCGGCAACGTTGAGGTACGGACAGCAAAGGAACGGATGTACTCGGCCCCGAATGGCTAGGCAGCGAATGCAAATCACCGCCGGAGGGCTGAGCGCACGTCGCGGGTAAAGGTGTACAAACCTCGCGGCCTTACTGCCTATGGGTGGCGCAAGTAGCAGGCGCCGCGCACCGCTCCGTAGATGTACGGCTTGCTCCGGTCGCCCCTGGCTAACTAAAGTGGAGCCCTAATCCCGAACTAGTTTATCGGGATTCCCGCATACGGAGGATATCGAAGTCATGCTTGCCGGCGCACTCGTCGTTTTCACTCTCCAACAGGCCGCCGCTCAGCCCCCGGCAGATACCTCCAAGCGCGTGCGAGACACGACGCGTTTGAGTACGGTAGAAATACGAGAGCGCGAAGACCGTGGGCGCCGCTACTCACCGACATGGAGCTCGACCGCGCTCAAAGTCTCAGCACCACTTCGAGATACGCCGTTATCGGTCTATACGGTTACGGGCGCGCAGCTTCGTGAGCAGTCGACGCTCTCCCTGACCGAGGCGCTCCGATACGTCCCGGGAGTCACGATGGGTCAGGGCGAAGGTCATCGTGACGCACCGACCGTCCGGGGGAACGCCTCAACCGCCGACTTCTATATAGATGGCATCCGTGACGACGCGCAGTACTTCCGCGATCTCTACAACGCCGAGCGAGTCGAAGCACTCACTGGGCCGAACGCTCTGACCTTCGGGCGAGGCGGTGGTGGTGGCGTAATCAACCGCGTCACCAAGCGCGCGGGATTCGACAGGACAAGTGACATAGCTCTGGAAGGTGGCGCGTTCAACCACGGTAGGGGCACGGTCGACGTCGGCGGCGCGCTGTCGCAACGAGTCGCAGGGCGGTTGAACGCGCTGTACCAGCATTCGCGCAGTTTCCGAGACGCCTTCGTCAACACGCGCGTCGGACTGAGTCCGCAGACGACCGTGGCGCTATCTCCAGTGACGACCGCACGCGTCGGTGCCGAGTACTTCTCTGACGAGCGCACAGTGGATCGCGGGCTGCCCTCGTTAGGTGGGCGCCCGTCGATCGCGCCGCGGTCGCTCGTCTTCGGCAACCCCGACTCGAGCTACGCCGAAGCGCGCGTGATGAGTGGCGACGCCGTGATCGAACATCAGGCGAACGACAGGGTCAGCATGCGCAGCCAACTCCGATTGACGCGTTACAAGAAGTTCTACCAGAACGTGTATCCGGGGAGCTCTGTCGACGCGACCACGTCAACCGTAAAGCTCGCTGCATACAACAGCGAGTCGGAGCGCAGCAATGCCTTCAGTCAGAACGAGCTTGCGGTTCGAGTTCCGACAGCACGCTTTCCGCAGACACTCTTGGTCGGGCTGGAGCTGGGCCGCCAAGCGACGGACAACGCGCGGAAGACGGGTTACTTCAACGGCGCGTCGACATCGCTGAGTGTTCCGTTCGGTGCACCAACCGTGTCAACGCCCGTTGAGTTTCGACCGTCGGCGTCCGATGCGAACAACTTCGTGCGCGTTCAGGTCGCGTCTCTGTACGTTCAGGATCTCCTCTGGATAACGCCGAAGGTCCAGGCGACACTCGGCGCGCGCCTCGACCGCTTCGACATGCATTATCGAAACAATCGCGCGCCGCAGGTCCTCGATCGACGCGACAATATGGTTTCACCGCGTGCGGGGCTCGTGTTCAAGCCCATCGAGCCAGTATCGCTTTATACGAGTTTGAGCGTATCGCACCTGCCCAGCTCCGGCGACCAATTCTCGAGCCTAACGCCTACCACGCAGACGCTCGAGCCGGAGCGATTCACAAATCGCGAGGTCGGCGTAAAATGGAGTATTCTACCAGCGCTGTCCGTTAATGCCGCCGCGTATCGACTCATGCGAACCAATACCGCGGCGCCTTCGGCGGTCGATCCCGGCGTGTATGTCCAGACCGGGCGGCAGAAGACG
>JBFMFA010000624.1:0-2906 GCA_040753195.1 Gemmatimonadota bacterium
GAGGCACGGATGCCATGCGGTACATGCTGACGGACGAACTTTGGGCGACGATGGGGCCGTGCGTGGAGCAGGCCAAGCGGTTCAAATGCGGCGCAGAGCCGGTGTTGCCGGATCGCATGTTTTTTGAGGTTCTTCACCGAATTCCGGGGAATGCCTGGCGGATTTTGAGGAAGAAGTAGGCGTCGTCGCGATAGCCGTAGGCCATACGTTTGAGGACTTTGATCTTGTTGTTGATGCCTTCCAGCAGGCTGGTGTGCAGGGGCCAGCGGCAGTGGGCGAGGACTCCATCGAGGCGTGCTTTGAGGTTGCGGGCGAATCTTTTTAAGGGATCGATGCGGCTGCGGATGGCGCGGTGATACCACTGGCGCCAGAAGCGTCGAGCTGCTCCGGTGTAGGTGTATCGCCAGAGACGTTTGAGGTCGTCTTTGAGGACATAGACGGTCAGGAGTCGGCGGTTGGCGCGGAGCAACTCGGCGAGTCGCACACGATCGGCGGGCTTCACGTTCTCGCGGTTTCGCAACAAGAGCCAACGTGCGCTTTTCACGACTTTGCGAGCGGGCTTATCTCGTTTCAGGCGATTGGCTTCATCGACGCGCACGCGATCGATCACCTCGCGGCTGAATTTGGCGACGACGTGGAACAGATCGTAGACGATCTCCGCCGCGGGGCATTGACTGCGGACTTCTTCCTCATAGGCCGGATTCATGTCCATCGCCACCGCTTTGAGCCGCTGCCGGCCCGCTTCGCCCAAGAGCTCGAAGAACGGTCGAATGTCTTCGCGTCCGCGCCCGCGACCTGTCCATAACACGCGTTTCGTGGCCGGATCGACCACGACCGTGGCGTAACGATGTCCTTTCTGAAGGGCAAATTCATCCATCGCGATCGTTTCCAGATCCTGCAAATCCACCGGCCCGAGCGTCTCCGCCAGATACGCTTTGTCGATCGCCTTGACGGTATTCCAATTCAAGCCGAAATACTCGGCGACATGCTTGATCGGCAGCGTTCGACACAGCCGCGCCACACTCTCGGCAAGCCGGCGCGTCACGCGACGGTATCGTCCCAACCATTCCAACTGTTCCAGCTTCGGTCCGCACCGCGGACAAGCCACGCGACGACGATGCACGCAGAGCCAGACCGCGGTCCCCAAGATCGGCAAGTCGCGCACCCAGCGTTCGGTCACGTCATGCACGGCGGCAACCGTTTCGCCACAACCGCTGCATCGCATCCCGGACGACGAACAGGGAACCAATTCCAACCAAAACTCCGGCTCCGTTCGCCCTTGCTCTTCGTCAGGCTCCATCCGCCCCATCGTCCCCAACTGGTAACCTTCCCAACCTCCAAGAAACGCCGTAAGCTCCTGATGGGTCAACGGTAGAACTCCTGCTTGGTGCCACTGGATTCGTCAACACCCAGCAACATGAAGCAGACCTACCGTTGACTCAACTCACCCCCTTCATTCCCCGGAATTCGGTGATGAACCTTTTTTTCCCGCCGCGCTTCGAGCGTCAGGAACCAGGTCGCCAGCAGCGAAAGCGTGATGTGATGATGCCAACCTTGCCAGCTGCGAACTTCATAGTCGGCCAGTCCGGCCTCGCTCTTGGCGCGCTGGAAGCATTCCTCGACGCGCTGACGGCTCTTGGCGACGCGGACCAGTTCCGCCAGCGGCGCCTCGCGCGGCGCGTGACACAAGAAGTAATCGTGCTTCCACGCGCCATTCCCTTGACCTTCACGCAATACCAACAACATTTCTTCATCGCCGACTTGACGTCGCTCGTTCTTCGCGCGGACGCGCGTCATCACCGCTTGCACAACCAGCGGTCCCTGTTCGGCGTCGCGCACGTCAATCGTGGTCCAATCGCCCTCAGCGAGCGCCGCGCACCAACGATCGACGCGCGTGAACGGCACTTGCGGCGGACGGCCGAAGCCTGCGTACTCAGGCGGCGCGGCATGTACCGCGCGGACCAGTGTGTTGCTGGGCACGGCCAGCACGTAGTGTTCGCCGCGGGCCCGCAATTGGCCGCGAAAACCGGCGTTTTTGCCGAATTCATCGTCGCCGGCGATCCAGCCGTGCGGCAACGCGGCGGCGGTTTCATCCAGCATCGCCAACGTCAACTCGTGTCGCGTTCGAAACCGCACTTCCCGCGGCACGCCGCAGCGCCGGCAGCGGGCACGATCCTTCGTCCACGACTTCGGCAGATACAAGCGAAAGTTCACGAGCGCATGTTCGGCGCGCGAAGCGTAAGCCAGGAAGACGCCCACTTGGCAGTTTTCCACCTTGCCCAAACGGCCGCACCATTGACGCTCGACGCCCACCGAATGTGCTCCCTTCTTCGGAAAGCTCGACGGGTCGATCACGAGCACGCCGTCGCGCTCGCCGATCTCGCGTCCCACTTGGCGCGCAAGCTCCGCGACCAACGGTCGATGATCCCAGGCGACTTGTCCGACGAACTTTTGCAATGCCTGACGCCGCTGATCGTGCAAGTAGGCGATCGACTCGGCGTTCTTGCGGTCGACATTCGACAACAAGCCCGCCACGTACTCACTCACGTGCCGCCGCTGCTCGCACCGCACCAGCGCCGCCGCGAACGGCTCGACAAACCGCTCGATCCGCGCCAACAAGCCGGCGAACACCTCCGGCCGCACCTCCGCATCCGCCAGCAACTCGCCCAACCGCACCTCAAACCGGCGCTCCATCGCACCCTCCATTCCCAGCCATCATGGCCAACGGAACAGTGGTGTACGAAAAGAGTTAGATTGGGTCAATAACAAGAGACAGTAGAAGTAGTAGTACGTCCACTTCCGCGGGCCGAGCAGTTTGGTGATGTCCCACGACCAGACCTGGTTCGGCCCGGTCGCCAGCAGCTCGGGCTTGCGATACTCGGGATGCCGCAGTTGATTGCGCCGCT
>JBFMFA010000625.1:0-2906 GCA_040753195.1 Gemmatimonadota bacterium
GTGCGAGCGAATATGAGGCGGCGATTCGCGCTGCCGGTGGGATCGACATTCAGATCCTCGGGATCGGCAAAACCGGTCACATCGGGTTCAACGAACCGGGGTCAGGGCTGACGAGTCGCACGCGCCTCGTTACGCTCGACACGATCACGCGGCGCGACGCCGCGGCCGACTTTTTTGGCGAGGAGAACGTACCCCGCGAAGCGATCACGATGGGGATCGCGACGATTCTGGAGGCGCGCGAAATTGCCATCCTCGCCACGGGCGAGCACAAGGCGGAAATCGTTAGGCGCGCGGTGGAGGGCGAGGTGGACCTCGACGTCGCCGCCACCTTTTTGCAGCAGCATCCGCGCACGACGTTTTATCTGGACGCCGCGGCGGCGGCGGAGTTGACGGCGAATGCCTCACCGTGGCTCCTGGACGAGGTCACATGGACCGACGAATTAGCGCTGCGCGCGATCTGTTGGCTTTCTCAGGAGACGCGCAAGGCGATTCTGAAGCTGGAGCCGCGGGACTACACCGAACACAAACTCTCTTCGCTTCTGGCACGCTTTGGCGCAGCCGGGGAGGCCAATGGCTTCGCGTTCAACGCGTTAGGCGCAAAAATCCGCGGCCGCTCCAAGCTGCCGCAACACGTGCGCGTCATCTGCTTTTCCCCGCACCCGGACGATGACGTGATCTCCATGGGCGGGATGCTGCGTAAGCTCGTGCTGAACCAGAACGATGTGCTCGTTGCATACATGACGAGCGGCAACATCGCCGTCTTCGATCACGACGTGCGGCGCTACGCCGATTTCCTCGCGCGGCTGGAAGACACGGCAGCGTCGATTGGCGATCGCGGCGTGAAGCTGCGCGACCGGGTACTCGCGGCGCTCCGCGCCAAGAAACCCGGTGATGTCGATACGCTGGAGATTCAGGACATCAAGCGCGTCATCCGCGAAGCCGAGGCGGTCAGCGGCCTCGAAACCGTCGGCCTCACGCGCGACGCGGCGCACTTTCTGAACCTGCCGTTTTATCAAACCGGAAAGGTGCGCAAGGATCCGATCGGCCCTGCCGACGTCGCCGTGGTTCGTGCGCTGCTCGAGGAGCACCGGCCGCAAGTGATATTCGTCGCCGGGGATCTCTCAGATCCTCATGGCACCCATCGCATGTGCAAGGAAGCGATCGATGAAGCGCTGGCGGGGCTGCGCGCGGCCGGATGGCACGACGCTCCGCCACCTCACGTCGTGCCGGGTACGGCCGAGTCGATGCCTAACGAGCACGCGCCGCGGCTCCCGCAGGTATGGCTGTATCGCGGCGCCTGGCAGGAATGGCCGGTGACGGAAGCCACATGGCTCGTCCCGCTCTCGCAGGAAGAACTGCGGCTCAAGATCCAGGCGATCTTCAAACACCAGTCGCAGAAAGATTCCGCGCCGTTCCCCGGGCAGGACGATCGCGAATTCTGGCAGCGCGTCGAATCGCGCAACCGCGAAACGGCCGCGCTACTCGATAGGCTCGGACTCGCCGAATACTTCGCGATGGAAGCGTACACCGTCGCCTGAGCTCTCAGCGTATAGCCGCCGCGTGGCCGCGCTCTACGGGCTATGAGGAGAGAGCTATCAGAAACCAAAGCTGTCTGCTCCAGCTCTCAGCCGGATGGAAGAAGTCCAACATCCGCTATGACGCTCGGTGCACACTGTACTAGTCCGGCGGCTAAAGCAGGTAGCTCGACACTCAGAATCTCTATCCCGATAGCTCCTGAGGAGCACCGCGACGGCGGCGACTAATCAACTGACGACTCCCGGTGATTATGTTTGCTCGCGCATGACAACGCTTTTTATCGGAGTAGACGGCGGCGGCACGCAGACGCGAGTCCTCATCACGGACGAAAGCGGACGTGAACTCGCCGCGACGACTGCGGGGCCCAGCGCCGTGCGACCCGGTGCGGCGTCCAGCTCGGCGAACGTCATAGGTCAGGCGGTTCGCGAAGCAATAGCGTCGATTGATGCTGCGTCGACTCCGCGAATGCTGGTCGTCGGCGTAGCTGGCGTTGGCCGCGACGAAGAGCGCATCGCACTCACACGTGCCCTCGACGCCCTCGAACTGGCCGACGAGACCAGCGTCCATCCGGATGCGATCATCGGCCTGGAGGACGCCTTCGGTGAGGGCCCAGGCATCCTGGTCGTCGCCGGAACGGGCTCGGTGGCCTTTGGGCGTGGGCCGACGGGTAACATCGAACGCTGCGGCGGTTGGGGTCCGGTTTGCGGAGATGAGGGGAGCGGTGCGTGGATGGGGCGCCGCGCTCTGAGCATCGTGACCGCGGCGGCGGACGGTCGTGAGCCTGAGACCAGCCTCGGGAGCGCCGTTCTCGCCGCCCTGCAGCTCCAGGATGCGGTTGACCTGATCCCGTGGGCCGCCCAAGCGACTCCGGCCGCTCTGGCGACCATCGCACCGGTGGTGCTGGAAGCTGCCGCCACCGGCGACCTGCGCGCGAACTCGCTGGTCTCGCTTGCTGCGGAAGAGCTGATGCTTCATGTGCGGGCCCTGGGGCGACGGCTTTTCGGCGACGAACGAGCCGCGATTCCGCTCGCCGTGAGCGGCGGCATGCTCGCCAAAGGGTCCCTTCTTCGAAAGCGGCTCGAGCACCGGCTCAAGGTGGCCGTCCCAGGCGGTCACGTCCGGGCCGAGGAGGTAGTCCCCGTCCGCGGGGCCGCGCGCCTTGCCATTCGCGCCGCGTCGGCGCGTACACGTTAGGCGCACCCTTTATTGTTGGCCTAAGGAACTCCCCTACACCCCCCAGGCGGCTCAGTCCAAAGCGACACGACAGAGAGAGTGACGACAGCGTATAGGCGCTCGTCGCCTAGCACTAAGAGCGTCCCCCAGTCCCTCTGTTTGCATGCCAACCGACCGTCCGACGGAAGCTTCACGCG
>JBFMFA010000626.1:0-2900 GCA_040753195.1 Gemmatimonadota bacterium
AGGGCAAGCAATCCGGCGAGAGGAGCGATAACGTATCTCATGGTGAGTGCCTTTGGAGTTGCGCACAAGCTTGGCGGCCGTCGGTCGCACGGCTATCACGGCGTTGCGGCAAACGCCGCTTTCGCGGGCGACAGGCGTAGTATGCCTAACGTCAGATGTCGAGCCGAAGATTTGCGCACGATCCCCGACACGGTGTCGGTGAGCCGCCCGACAGGCGCGCAGCCCGCGGTGTGCTTGCGTGGCGCAGGACTGAGCCGCACCCTATAGCCATCGCGAGAATCTGTCGATGCGTCGCCTAACGAGATTCCGTCGTCTCCAGCTCACCCGTCACGCTGCCGTCGCCGCGTGCGCCGCGCTCGTGTTGGTGGGGTGCAACAGCGACTCCGGAACCGCACCGTCAGCCACAACGGCCGCGTTCGATCGCGTGTGGCGGGCCTTTGACGAGACCTACCCCTTCTTCGAACTCAAAGGGGTGAACTGGCCCGCCGCGCGCACCACATACGCGCCGCAAGCGGCGGCGGCCGGCGACATCACGGCGCTCAACACCGTACTCGTCGAAATGCTCGCTCAGTTGCGCGACATCCATGTCTCTCTGGAATCGCCGCAGGGCGGGAGAACCCCCACGTGGACACCAACTGCAGCGCGCAACTGGGACTCCGCGTTGTGGCAGACAGTGATCGCTCGCGCCGGTTGGGTGCAGGCCAAGGTCAACCTCGGCCGCGGGCGTATCGACGGAATCCCGTACATGGCGATCGGCAGCTGGAACGGATCGCAATTCACGACGGGCGATCTCGACGCCATTCTTGAAGAATTTCGCGGTGATTCGGCTTTGATCATCGACGTTAGGCCTAACGGCGGCGGCAACGACGCGTTGGCCCTCGATCTGGCGCGGCGCTTCATCGACGCGCCAACGGTGACCGAACGTTTTCGCTTTCGCACCGGTCCGCGGCCGACTGATCTCGGCAATGAGATCACCCGCACGATCACGCCCCGAGGCCCGTGGACATTCACTGGCCGTGTGTACGTCCTGAGCGGCCGTGGGGTCTTCAGCTCCAACGAGAGTTTCATCGCCGCGATGCGGGAAGCGCCGCGGGCCGTTATTGTCGGCGATACGACCGGAGGCGCCACCGCGAACCCCAAACCCGTCGACTACTACCAGGGGTGGAAGGTGTGGGTCTCGACATGGTATGCGACGCTCCCCGACGGACAGCCGATCGAAGGGCGCGGCATCGCGCCGGACGTGTACGTCCCCTGGTCTCCGACTGCCACGCGCGACCCGGTGATCGACGCTGCCATCTCCTTGGCGCGTGCACCGCGCTGAAACCCGAGATTTTGCACGGCTTGGACGTTTTAGCAGGCGTCACTGGGCAACGGCAGAGCGAGTTTAGTGAACGATTCGCGTCTTTTGACTTGGGGAGGTTGCCGTGCGCTCGTGTCGCTCCTTGCCGCAACGCCACACGAAACGACATCCGCCATGGAGCGGCGCAAGTCGCGTCGAAGAGTGCGACCGTATCGTCTTTACGAGCGATTCGGTCGTCCTTGGGCAGTTCCGCTGTCCGCCCTCGTACGCGGATTTCCCCATGGCTGGGCGGATCCATTATCACCTAACGGCGTTTCCGCATCGCGCGGTGTGGATCGAACGCGAGGACGCGGGCCGTTTCGTTGCAGACCCTGGTCTCGCCACGTTGTATAACCCAGGACAAGCATACCAGCGACGCTCGATTTCTCGACACGGTGACGAGTCGGATTGGATCGGCATGTCGGAGGCGGTGGCGCGCGACATCGTTAGGCATTTTAGTGACGGCGACGCCGATCGCGAGGCGCCTTTGTGCTTTTTCCGAGCGCCAGTTGCGAACGAGGTGTACATGGCGCAGCAAGCGCTCTTCGAACGCGCGCTGCATCCGGAGAGTGACGCCCTGGAGATCGAGGAAAGCGCGATCGCGATCGTGAGCGCTGTGTTGCGCGGCGCATACGATGGCGCGGGCCGGGGCCGCTGTCGCCAGCTTGCGAGCCGCGGCACGGAGCTGGTGGAGGCGGCCAAAAGTGTGATCATGGCCACGCTGTTCGAAAATCTCAGTGTCAGCGACCTGGCGAAGCGCATCGGCGTGTCGGTCTTTCACCTGTGCCGGACGTTTCGAGGCGCCACCGGAAGTACGCTGCACGCGTATCGACGCGACATGCGATTGCGGACCGCGGCGAACCTAACGAGAACTTATCGCGGTCACCTGGCTGCGCTCGCGCTCGAGGTGGGCTTTTATAGTCACTCGCATTTCTCGGCGGCGTTTCGGCGCGCCTTCGGACGGGCGCCGTCGCTGCAGGCGCTCGGCAGCGACCTTGGATCGGCCGAAGCTCCGCGGCCGCGCGCCTGAGCAATCCAGTGACAGCGGCGCGCGGCGCGCGCGCTGACACTTCCAGGCATCGTGCACGATGGCCCGCAAACAGCCCCGAGACATGTCCCCGTTCGCCAAGAACGTTCGAAACGCGCCTAACGCGTGCCTGACAGCCGCACCATGGCGCGCTGTCGCGGTATTGCTCCTCACAGTCGTACTCGGCGGCTGGTTGCCGGCGCAGACCACAACGAGCGCGGGACCTCCCGAGCTTGCACGCGCACAGGCAGCGCTCGCGGCGGGTCATGTAGACAGCGCCATCACCACGTTGGAGGATTACTTCCGCCGCAATCCGTCGGCGACCGCTGGATGGCTGCTGCTCGGCAATGCATACAAGCAGAAAGGCGATGGGGACAAAGCGTTGAGTGCATACCAAAAAGTCACGAGTCCACGTCCGGCGCGGCTGCAGGCGATGTTCGGCATGGCGGGAATTCACGCGGCACGCGGAGCCGCCGACAGTGCGATCGCGATGCTGGTGAGACTCAAAGCGACCGGCGCCTTCGACATGGAGTT
>JBFMFA010000627.1:0-2899 GCA_040753195.1 Gemmatimonadota bacterium
TACTCGTCAGGCAGCGAAGATATGCTTCCGCCAGGTATGTCAGGCGATGCCGTGTTGTTCGACGTCAACTCCATCAACCCGACGCACGTGGCTGCGATCGAGTTTTATGCAGGTGCCGCACAGATGCCCGCCCAGTACAACCGCACGGGCTCGGCGTGCGGCGCATTGCTCATATGGACCAAGTGATGGGCCGGACGTGCATGTGGGCCGCGTTAGGCGTCGTTCTATCGGCGCAGATCTCGTTGGCGCAGAACAGCGCTCGCATCGCCGGGCGGGTGATCAGCAAGGAGACGCGCGCCCCGGTTGCGGCGGTGGACGTCGACCTGGCGCCCGGCGCACGCCGCGTCACGAGCGACGCAGCCGGTGCTTTCCGGTTCGATTCGGTTGCTCCGGGGAACGTGACACTCATCGTCAAGCGCATCGGATTCATTCCGGAGTCGCTCTATGTGACGCTCCAGCCTAACGAGGATCTCGACCTCGTCGTGGAGCTGCGCCAGGCCGTGCAGACGCTCGACACCGTGAACGTTGCCGCGCGCGCGGCGCCGCTCGCAACGGGTAAGCTCTCCGGCTTTGACCAGCGTCGGCAAGTTGGCATCGGGCGCTTCATCGACTCCGCCGTCTTCGAGAAGGAGCAGCACCGGCAGCTCGGCGAACTCATAACGTCGCGAACTCCGGGGACGCGTCTCGTGCGCGCGCGAGGCGCCAGCGCCGCGTGGATTTCGACCACGCGCGGATCAGGATCGTTGCGAGGCGCAGCGCTGGATGCAATGGATCTGAGAAAGGGCGCGGATCCGCGCGCGTGTTATCCCGATGTTTACCTCGATGGCGCAGTCGTGTACTCCTTCTCCACCGGCGGCCCACTCTTCGACTTCAACAGTATGACGGCGGGGCAGGTTGCTGCCGTGGAGGTGTACGTAGGGCCGAGCCAAACGCCCATGCAGTATAACAAGGTGGGTTCCGTCTGCGGCGTCGTCTTGATCTGGACAAAATGAACTGGCTGCGCGTGATGGCAGCGTTAGGCGTTTTCACCGCGGCTGCCTCGGCCGGGGCTCAGGCCCCTGCTCGGGTCATGGGACGCGTCGTCGACAAGGCATCCAGAGCCGCCGTCGCCAACGCCGAGATCATCCTGAGCCCCGGGAGCATCCGCGTCTCCAGCGACTCGAGCGGGACCTTCCGCTTCGACAGCGTCGCGCCGGGACGTGTCGGCATCCTCGTTAGACACTTCGGCTTTCGGCCGGAGTCTGTCTTGTTCGCGGTGCAGGCCACCGAGGACTTCGAACTGATGGTCGAGCTGGAACGTACCGCGCAACAACTCGATACGGTCAGCGTGGAAGCGGCGGAGATCCCACTCGCCGAGCGCAAGCTCGCCGCCTTCCATGAACGGCGAAAGTTCGGCACCGGCCGTTTCTTCGACAGCCAGACGCTGGAGAAAGAGAAGAACCGCAAGCTCGGTGAGTTCATCACATCGCGCACCTCAGGGTCCAAACTCGTGCGCTCGCGCATGGGAAGCGCGGCGTGGGTCGCCACAACCCGCATCAGCGGCGGATTCGCACTCGGCGGTGGTGTTCCGCTCGAAGATTCCGATCGCGCCGCGGGGGCAGACCCGCGTGCCTGTTAT
This sequence comes from Gemmatimonadota bacterium, assembly GCA_040753195.1. GTDB lineage: Bacteria > Gemmatimonadota > Gemmatimonadetes > Gemmatimonadales > Gemmatimonadaceae > DASYRX01. The sequence continues at coordinate 1,619 of JBFMFA010000627.1, forward strand.
CCCGACGTGTATGTAGACGGCGCCCTGATCTACGCGAGCGGGAGTCGCGGGTTGCTCTTCGACATCAATAGCTACAGTACGAACGACGTCATGGCCGTCGAGTTCTACGTCAGCGCGTCGCAGGTCCCCATTCAGTTCAATAAGACGGGAGCGGCGTGTGGCGTCCTCGTACTCTGGACAAAATGAGCAACTCAGTTCTGGGTGTTCCGCAATGACCAACTCAGTTCTGAGTGTTCCGCTTGGAGTTCATTCGTGTGATCAGTAGAAGTGGTCAGTTGGAGTCGGGAGTTACTTTTCAGCTGAGCTGAGAACCCGAACTGACGACGCGAACTGAATAACTCGACTTCACCCCAGGCCGATCTGCGTGTACCGCTTGGACTTCATCCGTGTGCTCAGTAGAAGTGGTCAGTTGGAGTCGAGAGTTACCTTTCGGCTGAACTGAGAACCCGAACTGACGACGCGAACTGAATAACTCGAATTCACCCCGAGCCGAGCACTGACCACTGAGAACTCAGTTTTGATTCTTCCTCTTTTCGGGCACACAGAGCTTCGCGCTGAGTTGTTAGGCAGCATCCGGCGCCACTCTCTGCCCCAGAGCCTCCTCTTTCATGGCCCGGCCGGCATCGGGAAGCAGCGTCTTGCGCTCTGGCTCGCGCAGGCGCTCGTGTGCGAAGCCTTGAGCGCCGACGGCCCTTGTGGCAAATGCCGACACTGCCGCATGGCGCTTGACCTCACGCATCCGGATATCCATTGGGTATTCCCGCTGCCGCGGCCCAAGAACTCCGACTACACGCCTAACGAGTCTAAAAACGACTACATCGAGGCGCGCAAAGAGCGCGCGGAGGCAGGCGGCGTTTATCCCCCGCCATCCGGCGCCGACGGTATCTACATCGCAACGACCCGCATGCTTCTGCTCGTCGCGTCGGTTACGCCGGCCCTCGCCAAGCGCAAAGTCATGATCGTGGGGGATGCGGAGCGTATGGCGTCGCAAATGGGGAGCGAGCAGGCGGCGAACGCCTTCCTCAAACTCCTGGAAGAACCGCCTAACGACACATGGATCGTCCTCACCTCCAGCGTCGCCAGCGACCTTCTGCCCACCATCCGTTCACGCGTGTCGCCCATCCGCGTGCGCCCGTTGCACACCGCCGATGTGCGCATGCTCGTAGAGCATGACGCGTTCAAGAACGCGCTCCCCGACGCCGGCGCCAAGGAACCCACCGACGCGCTCGTGAAACGCGCCGCCGGCGCTCCCGGAACTCTCCTCAGCGCCGACAATGACAG
>JBFMFA010000628.1:0-2899 GCA_040753195.1 Gemmatimonadota bacterium
TCACCCACCCCGCGGTGAGCTTGTCACTCGAATGTGCGGTGCGCTGTTTCTCGCGTTGCAGGTGGCGGCCGCTGCGCATGGTCAAGCGACCCTAACGGGGCTTGTTCGCGACGCCGACAGTGGCCGACCCCTAGTTGGCGCGACCGTCACGCTGCTGGACTTGCAGCGGAGCACACGCAGCGATGCCACTGGGAGTTACGTCTTCCGTGGCGTTCCCGCCGGGCCGCAACACATTGAAGTGCGTTTCATGGGTCATGCTCAACGCACCCTGCACGCGCTGGTGCCGGAGACGGGTCAGCTCGAAATCCACGTCTCGCTCGTGGCCGTGCCGACGCGCCTGCGCCAGGTCGAGGTGCGACCGGGTGTCATCGTGTCGGGCGTCGAGGAGAACGCTCCTGAACCGGGACTGGATCATTCCATTTCGCTCGCGGCGGTACGCAACAACCCGCAGCTCATCGAGCCCGACGTCTTCCTTTCGTTAGGTGGTGCCTGGGTGCATGCGCAGCCGGAATCACCTAACGGCATTCACATCCGTGGCGGCGCGTCGGATCACACGGCGTATCTCCTGGACGAGATTCCGGTCTTCAGTCCCTACCACAGCTCCGGTGTGTTCAGCGCGTGGAACCCGGATGCGATCGAGCGCATTGGCATTTCAGGTGCCGCACCGCGTGTCACGGAGCCGCACGTACTCTCGGGCACGCTGAGTGCGCGCACGCGCGTGCCTGGCGAGCGTTTACAGCTGCGCGCTTCCGCAAGCACGAGCCACACGCGCGCGACGCTAGACGGCCCGCTTGGCAATGGGGACGCCGGGTTCCTGCTGAGTGGCCGCGCCGGCTACCCCACGCTCGTCGCGACGAAAGGGGACCAATCATACACCCGCGGAATAACGCGTGACTGGCTTGGCAAGATCGACCTCCCCGTTAGGCACGGTCGTTGGCGCCTCCTCGGCTACATCAATGACAATGAACTGAACACCAGCGCCGTCGCGGAAGCCGCGACAGGTCCGACAACTCCCCGCAACCGCTTCGAATGGACCAGCGTCTCTATAGGAACCGCCTGGGAAAGGAGCGACGCTGGGAAGTCGTCGCGCGTGATGGCTTGGAGCGCGCACAGCACGGCCGGCTCCGATTGGCTGGCCGCCGATGCAGCGCTGGGCATGGGTTTTACGCTACGCAACGACGGCGTGTCGCTCAGCAGCGACCGGCGTCTGTTGGGGGGCACGACGACGCTCGCGGCCCGTCTGGAACACCTGAATACTCGTTATGACATCGACTCGCTGGACGGGAGCGCCGCGCCCTGGAACCTGAGCGGCAGGTCCTGGCTGGGGTCGTTAGGCGTTGAATACCTGCGTTCCCTGGGGGACGCCTGGCGGCTCCGTGCAGGCGTCGCCACCGTGAGCGCTCATGGCCGCGTGCGAGGCAGTCCACGCGCGCAATTGCAGTGGCAGATGAGCAACACGCTGAGCGTCTCCGCCGGCTATGCGCGTATGCATCAGCTATCGCAGTCGCTGCGTAACGCTGAGTCCGTCGTGGGCAACGTGTTCCCAGCAGACCTTCTCGTCGGCGTTGGCACGACAAACATCCCCATTGCCAGCAGCGACCAGGGCGACGTGCGTGTCGAATACCGGAACGACGCCGGCGCGCAAATTGGCGTTCAGGCGTATGCGCGATCGATGCATGGCTTGTTGCTCGTGGCACCGCTGGGGGGCGAGCCATTTGCGACGCGGTCGTTCGCCGTGGGATCGGCTACGGCGCGAGGCGCATCCCTCGATTTGGCGAAGAGCGCGCAGCGCTGGGCGGTCGTGGCCAGCTACGGTCTGCAGGACGTTGAGCATACGTTAGGCGCAACTCGATTTACACCGACCTACGGCACGCGCCAGTTCGCCGAGGCCGGAATCATCGTCTTCCCCTCGACCACGTCGTCCCTGCGCCTTGGTGTGGCGGGCGAGGGTGGCCGGCGTAGCACGACGCTCAGCGGCGCATTCGAGTGGGAAGCGTGCAACGTGCGCGATAAAGGGTGCGAGTTCGCTGGAACCCCGCGCGCCGACGGAAGTTCGTTAGGCGGGACGCGCCTGCCGCGTTATGTGCGGATCGACGTCGGTGCGCAAAAACACTGGCATTTCCGTGCCGTGGGACGCGACGCGCTGGTTGCCGTCTTCGCCGCGATGACGAACGTCGCCGGCCGCCTCAATGTCCTCACGTACACACGCAACCCGATCACGGGCGATCGGTCCCCGGTAGAAATGCGGCCGCAGGCGCCGCTCGTGGTTGGTCTGGACTGGCGATTCTAGCCGTGCCGTTGTCACAAATGTCCGCCCTGACTGCTCCTCAAATGTGCAGACATTCGCGCAAACGGGCCCCTCGCATCGCAGCAACCGGCTGATGAACGGCGAAACGCTAGCCGTGGCCACAACGGCGCGGTGGTTCGATGAAGCATTCAGCGCGCTGTTTTCGACCGAATTTCAGCGCGTCTTCCGTGTGGTGCATCGCATGGCTGGAGACGTCGAGCTGGCGAGCGATATCACGCAGGACGCCTTTGTGCGCCTCTACAAGCGAGGTTCGTTACCGGATCTACCGGCTGCGTGGCTGATCACCGTCGCGCTCAACTTGTACCGCAACGCGCATGCGACGAAGAAACGCCGGCGCAGGCTCCTAACGATTGAGCGCGGGGCGCGGGCGCACTCGGATCCCGCTCCTTCGCCCGATCGTGTGGTGCTCGCAGAAGCCGCGACGCAGTCGGTGCGCGCCGCGCTGGAACGCATCCCCGAGCGCGACCGGCAGATGCTGTTGCTGCGTGCCGAAGGTTACAGTTACCGGGAAATCGCCTCGGCGCTCAATGTACAGGAGACGAGCGTCGGCACTCTACTCGCGCGCGCCATGCGCGCATTTCGTGAGCACTA
>JBFMFA010000629.1:0-2898 GCA_040753195.1 Gemmatimonadota bacterium
TCAAGGACCTGCGCTACACCCTGCGCGGCCTCCTCCGCGCACCGGTCCTCCTCATCACTGCCGCCATCTCCATCGCACTCGGCGCCGTCGGCAACATCGCCGTCTTCAGCCTAGCGCGAGAAATCCTCTTCATAACGCCGCACGCGCGCGACCCAGAAACGCTCGTGAAGATGCGCGTCTCACACGGCAGCCACGCATCTTTCCAACGCTGGAAAGACCTCGACGCCTCGGGCGCGGTCCAACGCATCGCCGGCTACTCCTTCGAAGAACCAGCCAATTGGTTCAACGGCGACGCGGCCATATCGATCACGCCAATGGTCGTCACGGCGAATTTCTTCGACGTCGTCGGCGTGCCTGTATCGTTAGGCCGCACATTCAACGAAGCCGAGGCGCGCGCCGAGCTGGAGCCACGGCTTGCAGTCCTCACGCATTCGTTCTGGCAGAGCAACCTCAGCGCCGACTCTTCTATAGTGGGCAAGTCGCTCCTCCTCGACGGCGAAGCGTATACAGTCACCGGCGTCCTCGTCCCAGGCCTGCGTAGCATCGCCGGCTTCGCGCTCTCCCCCGGCGTGTACATCTCGCTCAACCGTTCGAACATGCCGGACATCGTCGATCCGGAGCGTCACGTCCTGCGCTCGTCGGACGGCTGAAGCCCACCCAGACACTCGTCGAGGGACGCATAGCGGTCGACGCAGCTGATAAACGATTCGGCAAATTCACGCGCGACTCCGCCTACGCCGGCGTAAGCATGCACGCGCTGGAGAAGGCCGAGTTCCTCGAGACGAGCCAATTCGGTCTGCAGCGACCGAGCGCCTAATCCGGTGTGTCGTATGAGGGCGCGAAGATGCGGCGTGTCATCGATGCGAACCGTGAAGTAAGTGAGCAGGCGCGCCAGCGCGCCGGACGCAACAGCGCGCGAGAGCGCATCGGCCATGCGACCGCATGTAGCTGCTCTTACTAGTGGCAGGTCGATCAGGTAGGCGAATGCCGCATTTCTGCAGGTGCGTCCACTCAGTCGCGACAGCTATACTGTATGCGGTTAGCGCAACACGTCGCGTGAATAACGTTCGGCTCACCTAACGCATGAAGATCGATCAGGATGTTCGAGGTCTGGCGTGAGCACTGCACCGCGTCCGACTAATGTGCCGAGGGCACGCTCCGTAGAAGTGACGGACGAGCTGATTACGGCCCACCTCGTCGACGGTCGCACAATCAGTATTCCTCTTTGGTGGTCCTGGAGGTTGTCCGATGCGACGACAGCGCAGAGGAACAACTTCGAGTTCATCGGCGATGGCCTCGGGATTCATTGGCCGGACATCGATGAGGACATCAGCATTCAGGGGATGCTCACCGGAGCGCCCGCCAAGCTTCCGCGCAACAAGGCTTAGACGAACACGCTCACATGTAAAAGAGCGGGTCCATTGAAATTTCTATCCCGTCGACGTATCGCGGTGCTACTTCCAGCTCGGAGCCTGCAAACCTCGTGAATAGGTCAGCGGTATCAACATTCCGGTGGAAACGTTAACCAGGTTTAGGATCGTGTCGCGGGCGACAATCCAGCGACCATCCGGTGACCAAGTCATTGGCTCCTCACGGAAGAGCGTATTCAACGCCGTAAGAACACGTTGACCCGTCCCATCGGCGTTCATAAGCATCAAAGGGCCTCCACCGTTCCTCACGAAGACAATCTGGCTTGAAACTCGTGACCAGCGTGGGTTCTGTCCGAACGCGCCTAACGAGCCGATCGTTTGGGTGGCGATATCGTAGATCAGAATTCTCGCGCCGCCTGACGACGCCGTCACGAAAGCGACTTTTGTTCCGTCTGGGCTGGGTGCTGGCCGCCAGCCAAGTCCTCGGTTTACGACGCTGCCTAACAACTGTGCGGCGGATCCATCCAGGGCGGAACGGTAGATGCAATAGTGGTGAATCGAACAAACCGAGTCTGCCGCGCTGAAGAACATCCAGCGGCCGTCGGGGCTTGGGATTGGTTCGATTCTGTGCGTGACGTTAGGCGGCAGTTGTGGTGTAAACGGTATTGACACTCCCGCGGCATCGACAATTCGCAGCGTGTAGACGCCCGCGTCGAAGTCGAAAGTGTTGTAGATGATTTTGTCAGTCCCTGGAATCCACGAGGGATGCGGGCTGACGTTGGCGCCGCCATCGCTGACTGGCGCCAGTTTACGCAGGTTCGATCCGTCAAGGTCGACCGCCGACACGTACGAGCCGTCAAGATTCCACACGGCCAACGTACCCTGAGGAACGGCGCTTAGACTGGCAGTGTCTCTGATGTTCTGGGAGGAGGCCGCAATGGTGTAGCGTCCAGGCACTGATGCCGTGACTGCACCGGACGTTGAGATAGTGATTCCAGAGTCCGCCGTAGACCACGTAACCGGCTCAGTACGCGGGTTGGCGTGTCGATCAGCGACAGTGCCTCGCATTGTATACGTGCGGCCGATGAAGAAAACGGTGTCTTTAGGTGCGACGATCACTTGCGACGCCGCTCCGGGGACCACCGTGTAATGTGCGATGTCAGTCAGATTGAGCGACCGTACCGAGATCACAATGATCGCTGGTGCAGCGAACGGACCGAGCCGCACCATGGTTTGCACACGCCCGGCTTGGTCAGTGCTATCGGTGGCGGCCGGGAAGAAGCTCGAGATAAGCCTGTTAAAGACAAGTGCGCCTACTGAGCCCACGCCCCCACCGTTAGGCACGCCCGTGAAGACCACTGCCGTGCCCGCTGGTACCAATCTTCCAGCGCTATCGCGAACCTCGATGACAAGTCGTTGAGGTAGAATCGCGTCTACAGAGTCAGTGACGTTGGCACCGGCGACAATCTGTATGCCGGCTCGCGGCGGTGGTGCTGTTGATTCCTCACCTCCGCCACAAGCCATTACA
>JBFMFA010000630.1:0-2897 GCA_040753195.1 Gemmatimonadota bacterium
CGGCACCGTTGGAAGGAATCGTCTCGTACAGGTAAGTCGGCATCAATCAGCTTTAGGCACGAGCGCTAAACGCTTCGATTGCTCGTTTAGTATAGTCCGAGAGCACGAGTTCTCCACTCATGGACGCGCGATCGAAGAGCAGCGTTTCCCAATGCTCGGTTCCGCTCCAAAAGGCGCGCTTCATGCGCAGCATGGCTTCCGGGTTGGAGTTCGCGAGGCGCGTGGCGGTCACATTCAGCACAGCGTCCAGCGCGTGTGTCGTATCGAAGACTCGCGAGAAAAGACCATGACGTTCGCACCACGCCGCGTCTCGCCACTCCGTATCGATTGCCATCGCGGCGAACGGACCCGGACCGACTTTCCGCTCGATAACCGGCCCGACAATGAACGGACCGATCCCAACGGCCAGTTCGCTGAGCCGCACCGCAGCAGTTTCGATGGCAAACGAGTAGTCACATGCGGCGATGATCCCGATCCCGCCACCGGCGGCTTTTCCGTGCACCCTAGCTAGCACGAATTGGGGACAGCGGATCATTGCGAGGATGAGCCGGGCAAAGCCCGAGAAGAACTCCTTCCCTTGGTCGGGCGTGCTGACGGCGCGAAACTCGTCGAAGGAGGCGCCGGCACAGAAGGTCGACCCACCTTCACTCCGCAGTACGATGACCCGGACGTCAGGCGCTTTTGCGAGCGCCCCAAACTCCTGCGCCAAATCGCCGAGGAGTGCCCCAGGAAGCGAATTGCTTTTCGGGTGCGAAAACGTGACTCGGGCGATTCCGTTTGCGATGTCAACGAAAACGTTGCCAGCTTCAGCCATCGAAATAGGGATAGGTTGCTAGTTGCCAGGGAACGGCACGCGTATCGAACGGTCTAATCGTAGTGCGGCGGCCGCTGGTTGCAACGCGCTGGACCGAAGGCAGGGCAAAGCGGTTGCAACGCCGTGTATGGTCGAATAATCTCCGCCTTACCCCTTGCAGGCTTTAGACATACCCGATGAACGCACCTGTGGCAGGACCGCCGACTCCGACGACCGAAGCGCCTGAAAAACTGGCTGCTTTCGAGTCGCGGCTTGACCATGGCGAGACGATCGAGCCGAAGGACTGGATGCCAGAGAAGTACCGAAAGCAGCTGATCCGGATGATGTCCCAGCACGCGCACTCGGAGATCGTGGGGATGTTGCCGGAAGGGAATTGGATCACACGTGCGCCGTCGTTGCGTCGCAAGATCACGCTCCTGGCCAAGGTACAGGACGAGGCGGGACACGGTCTCTACATCTACTGCGGGACGGAAACGTTAGGCATCGGTCGTGAGGAGCTGGTCGAACAACTGCTCACGGGGAAGGCGAAGTACTCGAGCATCTTCAACTACCCCACGTTGACGTGGGCAGACATTGGTGTCATCGGATGGTTCGTCGACGGGGCGGCGATCGTGAATCAGACGATGCTCGCGAAGACGTCGTACGGGCCGTACGCTCGCGCGATGATCCGCATTTGCAAGGAAGAAAACTTCCACAAGCGCCAAGGCTACGAGATCTGCAGCGTGCTGGCCAATGGCACGCCGGCGCAGCGCGCCATGGTTCAGGACGCCGTGAATCGCTGGTGGTGGCCGTCGCTCATGATGTTCGGGCCGTCCGACAAGGACTCGCCGAACAGCGCGGAGCTGATCCGCTGGCGGGTGAAACGAGAAAGCAACGACACGCTGCGTCAGCGTTTTGTCGATCTCACTGTTCCGCAGGCGCGGGCCATCAACGTCTCCCTGCCGGACCCTGACCTGCGCTACAACGCCGACACGGAACACTGGGAGTTCGGGGCCATCGATTGGGACGAGTTTTATCGCGTGATCAAGGGCGACGGTCCCTGTAACCGCGAACGGATGGAAGCGCGTCGCAAGGCGCACGACGACGGTGCGTGGGTGCGCGCAGCCGCGGCGGCGTATGCCGCGAAGCGGGCGGCGGCGGCCAGCGCCGCCTAACGGGCGAGCAATCCATGGCTCAGCAAGACGGCAATGCGGAGCGGACTGACACGCAGTGGCCGCTCTGGGAGGTCTTCACGCAGGAAGGCGAAGGGGCGCCGCACGAACACGCCGGAAGCGTGCACGCCGTAGATGCGGAGCACGCGCTGCAGAATGCGCGCGACGTATACGCGCGGCGCGGCAAAGTCGTCAGTATCTGGATCGTGCCGAGTGATCAGATCGTCGCGTCAGCGCCGAGCGATGCCGGGCCGATGTTCGAGCCGGGGAACGACAAGGCGTATCGGCATCCACAGTTCTACAAAGTCCCCCGCGGCGTGCGCGTCTTCTAAATGACGAGTGACGAATGGGTCGCTGGACGGCGGCCTGAAACAGCAACGTCAGGCATAACAAGCGATCCGCACCTCGAGTATCTGTTGCGGCTCGCGGATGATCGCCTCGTGTTGGGTCATCGTCTGTCGGAATGGTGTGGGCACGGCCCCATCCTTGAAGAAGACATCGCGCTGGGCAACATCGCGTTGGACCTGATCGGGCAGGCCTCTGCCCTGCTTAAGCACGCGGGAGCGGTGGAAGGGAAGGGACGCAACGAGGATGCGCTCGCCTACTTCCGCGACGCGATCGAATACCGGAACTGTTTGCTCGCGGAGCTGCCGCGCGGCGACTTCGCGTTCACAGTGCTCAGGCAGTTTCTCTTCGACGCCTACGACGCGCTGTTGTGTCACGCTCTCGGCCAGAGCCAGGATATCACGTTAGGCGGAATCGCCGCCAAGGCAGAGAAGGAAGCGCGCTATCATCTGCGGCACTCCGCCGAGTGGGTGCGTATGCTGGGCGACGGTACGGACGAAAGTCACAGGCGCGCTCAAAATGCGCTCAACGAGGTGTGGCGCTACACGAGCGAGATGTTCCTGGCGGATGACGTAGATCGCCGCATG
>JBFMFA010000631.1:0-2887 GCA_040753195.1 Gemmatimonadota bacterium
GAGCTGTTTCAGGGGATGCAGATCCTCGGGTGGTACGCCTTCCGCATCACGCGGTATTCGGATCTGGATGTCCCGGCGCCTGACGAGCCGGACGACCTGCTGGCGATGATCGAAGAGCAGCTGTTCCAGCGGCGCTTCGGCGAGGTGGTGCGCCTGGAAGTGCAGGAGGGGATGCCGGCACACTTGCGCTCACTCCTCATGGATGAGCTGCGCGACGCCGCCGATCCCGACATTCTCCCGTTAGGTGCGCGCGACGTACACGACGCGGGACCGTTGCTGGAACTCGGCGACCTGATGTCCATCGCCACGATTGACTTCGCTGAGCTGCGCGACCCGCCGTTTTCACCGACTGTCCCACCGGAGTTACGCGAGGCGGAGAAGTCGATTTTCGACAGCATCCGAGAGCGCGATATCCTGGTGCATCATCCGTACGAATCGTTCTCGTCGTCGGTGGAGCGCTTTTTTGAAACGGCGGCGCAGGACGACCACGTGATGGCGATCAAGCTCACGTTGTACCGCACGTCGGGAGATACCGCGATCGTGCGCGCGCTCACCGAGGCCGCGCAGCGCGGCAAGCAGGTCGCCGTGCTCGTGGAGTTGCAGGCGCGCTTCGACGAAGTGAACAACATCACGTGGGCGCGTACCTTGGAAAATTTTGGCGTGCACGTAGCGTATGGCCTGCCGGGTCTCAAAACGCACGCCAAGATCGCGCTCGTCGTTAGGCGCGAGGCCGACGGGATCCGGCGTTACGTGCACATCGGCACCGGCAACTACAACTCCAAAACGGCGCGCACATACACCGACTTCGGCCTGTTCACGTGTAAACCCGAAATCGGGACCGACGTGAGTGAGCTGTTCAACCTCCTCACCGGCTTCTCGCGGCAGAAGACGTATCGTCGCCTGCTCGTGGCGCCCGCCAACATGCGCGACCGGTTCCTCACGCTGATCCGGCGTGAGGCGGAACACGCGCGCGCGGGTCAGCCGGCGCGTATCGTCGCGAAGATGAATGCCCTGGTCGACGCCGAAATCATCGCGGCGTTGTACGACGCCTCACGAGCCGGTGTCGAGATCGATTTGATCGTGCGCGGCATCTGCTGCTTACGGCCTGGAGTCGAAGGCGTGAGCGAGCGCATCCGCGTCATCAGCATTGTTGGGCGTTTCCTCGAGCACTCGCGACTGTTCTACTTTGCGAACGGTGGTGCAGGGGAGTACTACATCGGCTCGGCGGACTGGATGCCGCGCAACCTGGAACGACGCGTGGAAGCGGTGGTTCCGGTGGAAGACCCGGCGCAACACGAGCGGCTGCGCACCCTTCTCGAAACGTGCCTAACGGACAACAGACAGGCGTGGGATCTGCAGTCCGACGGACACTACGTGCAGCGTGCGCCTGGCGTCGGCGGTGATGCGCCGGAAGAGCGCGCCTCACAAGCGCGGCTACTGCGCGATGCGTGGGGAAGAGAACGCGCCGAGCCGCGGGTAACGACCGCGGAGCTGCCAGCAGCCCAGAATGCCAAACGCAACGGCAAACACGGGCGAGGCGGTGCTCGCTCACGCGGGCGTCGCGCTGCGGCGCCACGGTCCGACGGTGACGGCGCGCCAACAAAGCGCGGAGCCTAGTCCCGTCCTCCGCCGACGACCTGCCCGTCCGGGGCAACGATTTCGACCGGGGTACCCGAGACTTTCGTGAGCAGCGCCGCTTTGCGGCTGGCCCCCCATAACTCGAGGCGCAGGTTGCGCACCTTGCTGGAAGGGACAGGCGTTAGGCGCAGGGACCGTTCGCCCCAACGCACCTTGATCCTGCGGACCGCGCTGGCGTGGCCGCGATCGAACCCGTCCGCGACGCGCAGCAACGCCGAGAGACGCCGCACACGGCGCTGCCAGCCGCGGTCGAGCTGCATGTACGCCTCGTGGGAGCGCTTGGGCGGTGCGCCACGGTGGTAGCGCGCGACGTGGGCGATGGCGACCTGCTCTTCGGGCGAGATGCCTAACAAGTCGGCGTGGACGATCAGATGATACGAGTGCTTGTGGTGGTTCTCGTAATTGATGTGGTATCCCACGTCGTGCAATAGCGCGGCATCGCTGAGGATGCGACGGTCGGCGGCGTCGCAGCCGAGGCGGGACCCGATCGTATCGAAGAGCTGCAAGGCGAGATCACGCACGTGGTGCGAGTGCAGAACTTCGTAGTGGCAACGTTCAGCGAAGCTCAGCACCGAGCGCTCCCGGGCTTCGCCCGGATCGGCCGGCTTCGGCGTGACACGCGCCATCTCGAGCAGCAGCCCTTCGCGGATCCCGTATCCTGAGATCGTTAGGCGGCGCGACTCGAGCCGCGCCATGATCTCCGCGGCCACGACGAGCCCGCCGAGAATGATGTCGGCACGGGCGGGGTTGAGGCCGGCAACACTGGAGCGCTCTTCCGGCGTCAGCTCCTGCAGCATATCGATGATGTGCTCCAGATCCTCGCGCGAGACCTGCGTCCCATGCACGCGACCGACATACGGCACGCCTTGCCGCGCCAGGCACATGGCGCCGAGGTTCGTGAAGGTGCCACCGGAGCCGATGAGCTGTGCGCCGCGCCAGTCTTTGACGGGGAGCACCTTGCGGATCGCGTCGCGCACGTGCGCGCGCAGCTTGCGCATGTTTTTGCGGCGCGGGCGGCCGCCAAGAAACTGTTCGGTGAGGCGGATAGCCCCAAACGGCAGGGAAATCAGGCGATCGATGAGCCCGTCGGCACTGAGCGCCAACTCGACCGATCCGCCGCCGATATCGACGACCACGGCGCGGCCAACGGCAAGATCGAAGTGCGCCAGCGCGCTACGGAAGCCGAGTCGCGCCTCGTCGTCGCCGTGCAGGACACGCACGGGGATGCCGGCGCGTCGCCTAACGCGAT
>JBFMFA010000632.1:0-2886 GCA_040753195.1 Gemmatimonadota bacterium
CGGGCCCGTACACTGTAAACAGCCGACCGACGACGGCGCGAAGTCCCGTCGCGTGCGCACACTCTGCGATCACCTGCGTGCCACCCAGCTTCGTGCGGCCGTACAGCGTGGTCGCTGCGGGCAGTGCATCTTCGCGCAGCACCCCTTCCACCGAGCCATATTCCAGGGCGGATCCCGCATGCACGAGTCGCGCGTGCCGCCAGCCGGTGTTGCCTAACAACGAGACGTGATGGGCCAACTCGCCGACGAACTCTTGATTCAATCGCCTCGCGATCCGCTCATCGCGTTCCGTGCGGTCGACCCCGTAACCGGCGAGGTTGAAGACCACATCCGGATTGAGCGACTGGAGCCAGTCGGCTGCCAGCGGGAAAGCGAGGTCGTACTCCACGATATCCGCGCGTGCCCCGCCTAACGCAGCGGCCACTGCCGAGTGTCGACGTCCGACGGCGACGACGTTGGCGCCAACATCGGCCAGTGCGCGAACAGTCCAGCGGCCAATGAAACCGGACGCACCGAAGACAACGGCGCGACGCCCCGCATACGCGTGCGTCCAGTCGCTCACGTGCGGGTTGCCGTCACCAAGTACGTTGGCGCCACCACCCGCAGTAGTGAGCCGGCCACCGGCATGCGCTTCGCGACTTGATATCCGGCGATCGCCGTTCGTATGGCAAGTGGCTGCGACTGGATCTGCGCCGGAGCAAAATCGGGTAATGCGATGGCGATCTGGGCGAAGCCCGCTTCGCTCAGCGCGCGGCGCAGAGCACCGCGCGAAAACAGCGTGCGACGCGGGAAGACCTTGCCGGAGCGGGCCGCATGGCGCTTGAGCCACTCTTCGGGCCACCAGCCTGCGGCCATGACGCCGAGGTGTGGATCGGGGCCTAACGAATGCTTGTTGGGGGTGGTGAGCCATAAGCGGCCGCCACGCCGGAGCACGCGCGCGACCTCGCGCAGCGCGCGCTCGGGATCCGCGGCATTCTCGATGATCGACTCGCCGCCCGCGCGGGACGCCAACCCATCGCGGAACGGGAGGGCTTCGGCATTGGCGCACACGAATGTCACGTTGACTCCGGCCTCGGCAGCCCGCTTGCGCGCGAGAATGAGCCAGCGCAACCCGACGTCGACGCCGATGGCGCGAAAGCCCGCGTGCGCGGCTGCGATGGCGAGGGGGCCCGTGCCGCAACCGATGTCGAGAACGACGTCGTCATTCGCCAGCCAACGCCTAACGTCTGCGTCCTGCCGGAGCCACGCGCTCAATGTGGTTGCTGCGCGATCCGCCGCCGCGATCGTCCCGTGCGTGAACATGGCCACCTGCGCCGGCGGCACTTTGTCGTTTGTTTCGTAATACGACACCAATAGCGTCCTGAAGTCCATGCGTTCGGCACGGTCGTGCAAGGCAGTTGCGGCAGCAACGTCCGCCGCGCGACTGAGATAGGGATCTTCACCAGTGCGCAAGTCCGGAATGCCGAAGTGGACAGGAAACACCGCGGCGCAGCTACGGCAACACAACACCTGCGGCCCGTCCGGCGCAAGCGCTTGCAGGCAACGCGGGCAACAAATGCCTAACGCATTCCAGTCGTGTGCCGGGATCATGGCTGCCGCGCCGGCGGACCGTCGTTGGCCGCCGTGCCCACGTCGGCGTTCGGCGAGAGCGCACCAGCGCTTTCCCCCAGGCTCCACACGACGGCAGCAAGAGTTACCAGCGGCAGCGCGCGGAGAGCGGCCAGGCGCATGTCTCCTCGCCGCCATGCTCGTCGCAGCGCGCGCCACACGAGCACCGGCGCAAGGCCCATGGCACCTAACGCATACCCGATGCGTGCGCGGGTCCCGTATTCGGCGGCGCGCAGCTGTGCGAACAATTTGCCGTGCGCAAATCGGTCCGCTAGAAAACGCCGAAGGTCCGGACGGCGCGATTGCATGACGATGATGTTCGGATCGAGGATGATCGCATCCGGCCCGCCGCGCATTCGGATGGCGTCATGAACCCGCGTCTCGTGGAACGCGTCGTGCCATTCCGACGTCACGTCATTCAGCGTCGCGCGCTTGTAGCTGACGTTGCAGTCGGACAAATACTCGGCGGGTCCGCTCGTTAGGGGCGGGATATAGCGGCCATAGTCCAGGAGATACGCCGCCCAGGCGATCGGCCGATCCGGTTGCAGCTTCTCGATGGCGCCTCCGACGACAGTGGCCGGGGCGCTGTGCGCCTCGAGGATGCGCGCGCACCAATCGCGCGCCGGTACACAATGATCTTCGGTGCAGGCCACAATAGGTGCGCTGGCGAGACGTACACCGAGCGCGCGCAGCACCGCGGGGTGGGCCCCATGCGGGCCACGCACCACCCGAGCCGCGGGGGCCGCGCTGTGGATCGTCTGTTCGCCGACGAGCCCGGCCGGCATCGCGACGATGATCTCGACCGGCCCGCGCACGTGGTCCTGACGCTCCAATGCCTCGAGTGTGCGCTTGATGAGGCGACCGCCGGCGTACACGACGACGACGACCGAAAGGACGGGCGGATGCGTCGCGTCAGCGCGGTCGATCACGGCTCGTTAGGCTCTGCAGCGAGTCCGTCGCGGGAAGGTCTGGTGCGAGGGAGCCTGGAGGTAGAGGCCCGGCGCGCAGCTCATACCCCCGTCTCGTCACGGTTGGCCCGTCGACGAGCCACACCTGGCGATCCGGGTACGCGCGCACGACCTGCTCGCGGATCGCCCGACTGCGATCCCAGGCGAAGACAGTCCGGCCGGACTTGAGGTCTATGGGATTGAAGATCGCGGCGGCGTGATAATCGGGGTGCCGCGGACCACGCACCAGCACGATGCCGCCGTCCATCCCGCGGTCCTGCGCGAGACGCGCCAATCCGGGCTCCATCCGGCGAAAATGCCGGTATTTGTC
>JBFMFA010000633.1:0-2885 GCA_040753195.1 Gemmatimonadota bacterium
CATGTGGCAGTCAGCGGAGCCGCAGAGCGGTTGGCTCCCAGCTTCACCCCGATCGAACCCGGCGAGTCGCTCGTCATAGCGACCGTTCGCGCGCGCTGGCAATTCGTGCCGGCGCCGCGATGAACATCTGTGGCCTACTCAGCCCGCAATGCGTCCATTGGATTCACGCGCTTGGCGCGCAGCGCCGGCACCAAACTCGCCAGCACCGCGACCAGCAGAAGAGTGACGCTCACGCCACCTAACACCAGCGGGTCGCGCGCCGACGTGTCGTATAGCAGTGGCTCGATCAAGCCTCCTACGCTGATCGCGATGGCGCTGCCGATGGCAACACCGATCAGCCCGAGCAGCACGCTCCCTCGCAACACGAGCAGCAAAATCCCCGACGACTGCGCGCCAAGCGCCATCCGCACACCAAACTCCTGCGCGCGCTGCGTCACGAAGTAACTCATCACGCTGTACAGTCCGATCGCCGCGACGACAAGCGCCAAAGCACCCATCAGCGTGAACATCGTCGCGCCCAATCTCCATGGACGCATCTGTGGATCGACGCGGTCCTGCAACAAGCCCGCGTGCACGTACGAAATCGTCGGGTCGAGCTCCAGCAGCAACTCTCGCATTGCTCCCATCACATCGGACGCTCGCCCCGGCCGCGGGCGCACGAGCAGGTTCGTGCCACCGATGCCACGCTCCTGGCCGAAGGGCACATAGTACATCATGCGCGGCTCCTCGCGCAGCATGAAGCTATGCGCGTCGGCCGCGACGCCGACGATGCGTGAACACGTCGTTAGGCTGTCGCGATACTCACCCCAGTATACGCACTCGCCGAGCGCTGACCTGCCGGGCCACAAAGCGCTGGCCATGGTGCGGTTGATGATCGTGACGGGCTCGCTCCCGTCGCGATCCTCCAGCGTAAAGGCACGACCCTCCAGCACCCGCGTGCCGACGGTGCTGAAGTAGCCATCGCTGACCGCCTGCAGTGACGCTCCACCGCCGGCCAGCCGCGGCAGTGAGTCGCGGCCGGCGACACGAACATGAAGTTCGAACGAGCTCTGAAATGGCAGCCCAACCGTTAGGCTCGTGGATTCAACCGAGGGAAGGGATTTCGCGCGGCGCATCGCGTCGTGCAGGACCTGCGCACGCCGCGCGCTCTCGGCATCGGTCTCGCTCCCCATCGGATATCGGACTTGGACTACAACGATGCGCTCGGGTTCGATTCCCAGATCGATCGCGTGAACCCGGCTCAGCGACCTCACGAAGAGCCCGGCACCGATCAGGAGCACGATCGAAAGCGCCGCTTGGGCCACGGTCAGTATACGCCGTAGACGCGACGAATGACCGCCGCTTTCGCGGACGCCGGCCTTGAGCGAACTCGTTAGGTCCGGCCGGCTCGCGCGTATCGCAGGCGCGACGCCAATGAGTAAACCCACCATGGTCGCCATGACGAGCGCTACCCCCAGTACACGCACGCTCACCGGAGCCGACGGCCAGTCGAGGCCAGGAAGCAGCACGTTTCGCATCAGCAGCGCCATTCCCCACGCCACCGCGAGACCGGCGACGCCCCCCGCGAGCGCCAGCGACACACTCTCTGTGAGAAGCAGCCGCACCAACCGTCCGCGTCCGGCGCCAAGTGCAGTTCGCACCGCGACCTCACGCCGTCGCCTAACGGCACGCGCGAGTAGCAGGTTGGCGACGTTGAAGCAGGCGATCAGCAGCACGATTGCCGTGACGCCAACGAGCCAGCGCGAGATCGCCACTTCCGGCGGCTCGCGCCCCCGCGCATCGGAGTTGAGCGGGGCGACAAAAATCCGCGATGCCGCCTCGGACGGGTCCGTTCCCGTATACGCCGCGCGGTACGCCGCGGTAGCTGCCGCTGCCGCTTGCTCGCGCGAAACTCCAGCTTTGAGTCTGGCAACGACACGAAGCCACTGTGCGTCCCAGGCGGTGGACCAGTTGGTCGTGACGTTGCGCGACTGGTACGCGAGCGGCACCCAAGCGTCCACCGGACGCAGTTGCGGACCGGTGAACGCGCGCGGCGCTACGCCAACGATTGTGTACACGTCATCGCCAAACCGCGCCGTTCTGCCGATCACGGCGGAGTCGCTCCCAAACGCGCGCTGCCAAAGACCGTGGCCTAACACCACCACGCGCTGCGGCGACGCAGGAGAGTCTTCATCGCGTGTGAAAAAGCGACCCAGTGCGGGACGCACACCGAGCAGTGGAAAGAGATCCCACGTCGCCGCGCCGTACGGGATCAACGTTGCGTCGCCGCCCTCACCGAACGTGAATCCCTCACCGTAGACCATATACGCGCCCACGGCAGCGAACGCCGTCGTATCGCGCCGCCAGAGGTCGTACGACACCCAGCCGAATGCGTGCGTGGTCTGATCGCCTTCCGGCACGCGTCGCTCGGTGCGAAAGAAGCGCATGACGCGATCAGCGTCTCGGATGTGTTCGGGACCGCGGATGAGCAGCCGATCGATCACGCTGTACATGGCCGCGTTGGCACCGATGCCTAACGCCAGCGCAGCGATGATAAACGTGGCGACGAGTTTTTCGCGGCGGAACGAGCGCCGAGCAAACGTGAGATCGTCCCGCAGGTCCTCGAAGTAGTCGCGCCATCGCATCTCTTTCTCCCGCAGCTCTGCGGAGCGAACTGCAGCGTCGAGTGCCTGTTCCCAGCTCCCTCCGAGGCGCCGCAGCGCTTCCGCATTCGCGTCAGCGGGCGTCCAGCCTGCGGCGATTAATTGCTCCACTCGCTCCGCGAGGTACGCTCGTAGTTCCTCTTCCGCATCGGCGCGCGCAAAGCGCTCGTGATGGATCGACAGACGGAACAGGCGGCGGACGCCGCGGCGAATCTGACCGAAGATCATTTGCGGCCTAACGCG
>JBFMFA010000634.1:0-2883 GCA_040753195.1 Gemmatimonadota bacterium
CATGAGCGCCATCGACGCGGCGTACGCCGGTGGCAATGGCCTCGAGCATTACAATGTCTTGATCATCCCTTCCACCAGCGGCGGCGCGCTCGACCGCGCGTTAGGCGATGCCGGGAGGCAGCGCGTCTTCGATTGGGTACGCAATGGCGGTGTTCTGATCACTATCGATGCGGCAACCGCATGGATCGCCGGCGAGCGCGGGCTCATGCGCGCCAAGCTGCGACGCGACAGCACGCGCGCTGACAGCGCGGGCGGCGCTCCGTTGCCAGCTGGTGTCCCCGGAGCCATTGCGCGCGTTGTCGCTGATACGCTCTCGCCGCTGCTGGCGGGCGTCTTCGAGGCCGAGTTTGCGGCGCTTGTGAACGCCGATCGCGTATACACGGTCCCGAAGGATCTGCGAGCCGGCGAGGCTGTCGTGCGTTATGCGCCCGAGCCGCGTGTGCGCTTGGCCGGTTATTTCTGGCCGGAGATGCCTGCTCGCTTGGCGTTGTCGCCGCTGGTGTGGACCGAAAGTGTTGGCCGCGGCCGCATCATTGCCTTCGCCAATGATCCCGTCTTCCGGGACCATTGGCGCGGCACGTATACACTGTTCGCGAACGCCGTCCTGTTAGGCGCCAGCTTCTAGACAACTCCAACCTGCTTAGCCTTAGACCTTAGACCTTAGACCTTAGACCTATCGGTTAAGCGTGTTATCGAGGAACGGCCGACTCGTCGCCGTCGTCGAAGTAACCGTCATATCCCCACGCGCACTGATCGTGTAAACTCGACCGGCAGAGAATGAAACCGAAGTGCGCGTGATCAAGTTCGTGGTGGCGCCCGCCGCGCGTGTCGAGATGGTGTACACGCCTCCTGGCACCGCGACAAACGCACCTGCTGCCTTATACGCCACCGTCGACCCGATGGAGACTTCGTTCCCCGTGGCGGGTCGCGCGTACAACGTCATCGGATTCGAATTCGAGATCGCATTCACGAACCGCACATAGGCAGTGCTATAGTCGAAGTCCGGCGGCAGCGGATCCTCCACAACAAACGCCTCTACGCTCTTTGCGGTCGTGTTGTAGAAGCCGCTCATGTAGAACGAATAGTGCTTTCCGTTCTCGATCGTCGTCGTCACTTTCGCGATCGCCAGATCTTTGTCCGTCGCGGCGGCGATCTTCCCCTCTAACGAATACTGACCTTCTTCGATTGCGGAATAGAATCCTCCCGACCCGACAGCTCCGTACGCGGTTCCGTTTGTCGATTCGTTCCCGGTCGTGGAGCTGATCGCCGTCATCTTCGTCGTGTTCGCATAGAAGTTCACGGCTGGCGCGCCCACGCCGAAGTTAAAGAACTTCACACGCGCGCCCGGGTCCGGTCCGGTGATTTCCTGAACCGCATTTTCCTCACAGGCCGCGAGAAGCGCAGCACCGAGCAGCCACGTTAGGCGTCTGTATCGCATCATAGGTGTGATTTACGGTTGGATGATCCACAGTGGCTTGGTGTGATAATCGAGCGCGAGCCCGCCGATCGCGTCCAGACCAGGCCTGTTCCACACGTATTCAGAGTTGAAGCGTGGGCGGATGCGCTGCACGATCTTGCCGCCGTTGTCCGGATGCAGAGTCGTGGGTGGCGCAAAGCCGGGGTAGACCTGCTTCCCGCTCGCGGGATCCATGTCCGTGTAGTGGTAGCGCCGCATATCCATCCACACTTCGTTGTGCCCCCAGCCGAATTGCGCGATGTACTTCTGCGTCATGATGTGTGTCAGCGTTAGGTTCGCCGCCGATGTGGGCACGATCGCCGTAGCCGCCAGAAACGCGTTCTTTTCGGCGGCCGTGATCTGCGTGGGCGACTGGCTGTTGTCCAAATTGCGCGCGTTGACGAAATCGATGTGCGCCGAGATGCCATTGCGGTACGCAGTCAGAGCCAGCGCCTTGTCACCCGAACGATACGCGGCTTCGGCCTTGATGAACTGCAACTGAGCGTACGTCATGAGTGGGACTTTGGCCTTGTCGTCGAACAGGTAACGTCCAGGCTGTTGTACGCCGCCTGTCCCGGAGAAACCAAAGAAGTTGTTTGGCCGCTCATCGGTCGTCATCGCGCCAAACCCGACGACGTTGATGTCCAGTCCGCGATACTGACCATCCGGTGACGGAGACAGCATGCGGCTCATGCGCGGATCGACCACACCGCCGAAGTGCGTTCCATTCATCAGATTCACCACGAACTGCGTCTGACGATACGGCGTTAGGTTGTTGCGCGTGCGGCCCCAAAAGTTCGTGTCGTCGTTCTGCGTGGCCGGATACGTCAACAGCGCGTCATCCGCGTTGCCCGCGAACGATTTGTCCACAGCTGCGATTACATCAGCCGGTCGATACGCAGCTTTGTTGGTGTAGTGGTTCAAGTTCATCGCCAGCATCCCGTAGGCGAGCTTGAGCCACTTGGTGCGATCGCCGTTGTAGATCTTGTCCGTTCGGCCGAGGTATGTCGCATCGACACGTCCGTCGGTCCGCTGCAGCAACGTGATGGCTTCGTTCAGGAGTCGCTGGACTTCCTGATACGCGAACTCCTGCGTGTCGTAGTTGAAGCTGAATGTGTTCTGGTTGATTGCCTCTTTGATGATGATCTCGCCGTGGAGGTCGGTGAGCACCTGCCACCCCCATGCCTTGAGGATGTAGCCGACGCCTAACAAGTCCCAGCGCTCTTCGGCTTCGGCCTTGTTCATCATGTCGACCAGGTTTTGACCGAGACTCCAGTACACGTCGCGCCACTGCTGTGCACCGTTGTCACTCGACGGGTCGTATCCCATGCGGTCCCACGTGGTCAAGACAGTGCTCGGGAAGGTCCATTGTTGCGTGTAGCGGCCAACGAAGCGTCCGTCGAACTGTGGCGACGTGACCATCCAGT
>JBFMFA010000635.1:0-2880 GCA_040753195.1 Gemmatimonadota bacterium
CTGCGCGGTGACGCGCTTGTGCTCACCGGTTCACCCAGCGCCTTGACTCAAGGGGTCCAGCTGGCGCAACGGATGATCGACGCCGCGCGCCAGCGGACGGATCTCACGCCCGATGAAGTCGTTCGCGTGAGTATGGAGCACCCCGACCGTCCGGAGACCGGAGACGGCGAACCGCACATCGCGCTCCCCGGCGTGCGTCGTTTGATCAAACCGCGCAGCGCCGGCCAAGCCGAATACCTCCGCCTCATCGCCGAGAACGACATCGTCGTTGGCATCGGTCCGGCAGGGACCGGCAAGACCTATCTGGCGGTCGCGATGGCTGTCGACGCGCTCATGCGTAAGCGAGTACGCCGGATCGTCCTCGCGCGGCCGGCCGTGGAGGCCGGGGAGTCGTTAGGTTTCCTTCCTGGTGACATGCAGGCCAAGGTTGACCCGTATTTGCGCCCGCTGTACGACGCCCTGGAAGACATGATGCCGCCGGAGCGCATGCAACGCGCTCTCGAGACGCGCGTGATCGAGATCGCGCCGTTGGCGTACATGCGCGGCCGTACGTTGAATGAGTCGTTCGTCATACTCGACGAGGCGCAGAACGCCACAGGCGCCCAGATGAAGATGTTTCTCACCCGCCTCGGCGTGAACGCGAAGGCCGTGGTCACAGGGGACAAAACGCAGATCGATCTTCCGAAGCGAGAAGACTCCGGTCTGCTGCAGATCGAGCGCATCCTGCGCGGGATCGACGGGATTGCGTTCCACTACCTCGACGAAGCGGACGTCGTGCGACATCGCCTGGTGCGCGAGATCATCCGGGCGTATCACGACGAGTCGCTCTCCTAACGACGCCGTGTCGCCGCCTACTGCCACGTCGGGAAGCTGGCTCGCGGAGCTGCCGCGGCGGCTCGAGCTGGTCGCGCACGCGCAGCGCGTCGCCGTGGCGCTCACGCTCGGCGCCATCATCGTTGCGCTCTTCCCGCCGACGCCGCTGTCATGGCGCACGGTGCTCGGCGCCGTCGTTTTGCAGACGTTGCTGGTCATTCCCCTTGGCGTGGTGCTCGCGCTCTATCGTCCGGGGATCTACGCCTCGCTCCGCGCCGTCGTGGGCATTGCGCTGTCGTTCGTGACCGTGTTGGTGCTCACCCGTCTGATCCTGCTTTACATCCCCAGTTATGGCGCGTACCGGTGCCCTCGTTCCGATCGGCGTTGCGGGCCTAACGCTCGGCGTGTTGCTGGATGCGAGGACCAGCATGATCGCCACCATCATGCTGGCCCTGCTCATCGGCCAGCTCCCGCCGCTGGTTGGGCAGAAGGGTGCCATCCTTTGTTTGTTAGGCGGCGCCGTATCGGCGTGGAGCGTCCGCAGCCTCACGGAACGTCGCCGCGCGTATGTCGCGATCGGCGTTCTCGCAGCCGGATACGCCGTGGCCGCGGTGGCGGTGACGTTATGGACGGCGCTGCCGCTGGAAGACGCATTCACGGGCATCACGATCGGCGTCTTGAACGCCGTCGTCTCGGTCGCGCTCGCGCTGCTGTTCCTCCCGATCATCGAAAACGTGAGCGGTATCGACACGTATTTCAGCCTGCTCGAGTGGTCCGATCTCAATCGTCCGCTGATGCGACGACTCAGTCTCGAGGCCCCCGGCACGTTCGCGCACACGCTGGCGTGTGCCCAACTCGCCGAGCAGGCGTGCGCCGCGATCGGCGCCAATGCGCTGCTCGCGCGCGTCGGCGCGTATTACCACGACGTCGGCAAGGTGGCGCGACCGCCGTATTTCGTGGAGAACCAGCATGGTGAAAATCCGCACGATCGCCTAACGCCGGCCGAGAGCGCCGCGATCATCAAGGGGCATGTCGGCGACGGCCTGAGGCTGGCGGAGGCGCACCGCGTTCCGCGCGCCATACGAGCCTTTATCGCCGAGCACCACGGCACCGAGCCGATCTCGTATTTCGCGGAGCGCGCGCGCGGCATCGGCATGGATCCCAATAACTCGCTGTTCCGTTACGCAGGGCCGCTGCCGCAGTCCGCGGAATCAGCGATCTTCATGCTCGCCGACGGTGTGGACGCGGCCACGCGGGTGCTGCGCGATCGCACGCCGGAGCGCGTGCGCGAAGTCGTCGAAAAAATCGTGCGCCGCCGCCTGGAGCAAGGGCAACTGCGTGATGCGCCGCTGACGCTCGCGCATCTGGAGCACATCAAATCGTCGTTCGTGCGCACCCTAACGAGCATGCATCACGCTCGCATCGACTATCCGTCGGGTTCGATGGAACGTGTACGGCGTGAAGGGGCTGGAGGAGCTGGGTGAGCGCCGCCGCGCGTCGACAGCGTGCACTCCCGTCCACCATCGATGTCGCCATCGACTCACGCGTCGCGCAGCGGCTGGTTTCGCGTGCGCGGGCACGGAGTATCGTACAGCAGGCGTTGCGTGACGCCGGCGTGCGTCGCGCGATGATTTCGGTGACGTTCGTGAGCCGACAGGGGATCGCGCGCCTGAACCGCGAACACCTGGGAAAGCGTGGTGCGACCGACGTCATCACATTCTCCTTCGCGCCGGTCACGCCGCGGGCGCCGCTTGTGGCGGACGTGTACATCGCGCCTGACGTCGCGCGTGAGAACGCGCGCGCGTTTGGTGTCGGTCCGAGGGAAGAGTTGATCCGGCTGTTGATTCATGGTGCCCTCCATGCCGCCGGGCTCGATCACCCCGAAAAGGGTGATCGTACGCGATCGGCGATGTGGCGACGGCAAGAGCGGCTGGTTCGGAGCGCGCAAGCGTGAGTATTGGCGCCCTGCTCGTCGCCCTTGGCGCCGCCGCGTTCGGCGCGTTAGGTGCTTTTGCCGATGGGGCCTTGCTGGCGCTCGACCCGCAGGCGCGCCTCGATCCGGCGATC
>JBFMFA010000636.1:0-2872 GCA_040753195.1 Gemmatimonadota bacterium
CATCGGTTGGGCCGGTGGCCAATGGTCCTTGTCTTCGGAGGCCTGCTTTTCGTTTTCCTCGACCTGCAGGCTGCACCAGAAAACTGGACCTACGCGATTGTCATTCTGGGTGCCTGTATCGTGGTGGCGGCGGCCTTCTGGCAACGGCTCGCCATCTTAACGTGCATAACGGTTGGCACCTTCTACGTCGCCTCACTGCCCCGCTCCTCCGCATCGATCCAGGTTTCTGAGGAATCAGCGAGCGGCAACGTGCCTAACGCGTCCGCGCTTCCTCCGCTGCTCCACGTCATTCTCGACGAGCAATGGGGTATCGGTGGTTTACTGGCCGAGAAGGACACCGCGACCGCCGCGTTTCTCAGCGAGTTTTATCTGAGCCGCGGCTTCGAGCTCTTCCCGGCGGCATACTCGCGTTATGATCGCACCCGAGAATCGATCCCGCAGCTCGTTTCACTCGGCGAGAGGACTCGTCTCGATTCCGCGGCAAATACAAGCCCGCCCAGATACACGCTGAGCAGCATACCGTACTTCGAGGTGCTTCGCTCGCGTGGTTATCGGATTCGCGTTTATCAGACGTCGTACCTGGACCACTGTGCCGCGCCTAACGCGCAAGTAGTATCCTGTGAAACGCAAGAAGGCAACTCGATAGCAAACATCGGCTACCTGCCGGGCAACTGGATCGAGCGCGCCGAACTGGCTGGCAGGTTTTTCCTGAACGTGTCCTCTCACATCTATCGTCGTCTGCACCCGGATCCGGTATCGTGGCGTCGTGCGAATGCAGGAGGTGGGCTGCTGACGCTGCAGCGAGCGCGGGACGCCATCGCAAGCCAATCGGTTGCCGGAACAGCGTACTTCGTTCACGTGCTGCTTCCTCACCGCCCAGCCACCGTCGACGAACAATGTGGAGCGCGAGCTGATGAGCCACCTGTGCGGCAGCCGGGACTTGGGCTGAACGACGAGGGCTGGCGCTGGACCATCCAGCGTTCCGGTTGGCAAATCCGCTGCACTCACCGCGCCCTAGGCGACGTGATCACCGGCCTCGAACGCGCCGCGGGAAGCGCTGGAGCCATAATAATCGTCCACGGAGACCACGGCTCTCGAATGTTCCAGCGTGATCTGGGAGTGCCGGCAGTCGCCGCTTTGGACGGACGCCAGCTGAACGGATTTTATTCGACGCTTCTTGCCGTTCGCCGGCCGAGCGTTCCTCCGCGCATCTTCTCCGAACCTGTCCCCGTGCAGGATTTCATATGGGCGTTCGCGCGGAGCGGGTTCGCGCGTCTGCCTAACGCGGGCTGGCGGCATTTCGTGTACGGACCTCCGACACCCGCGATTCGCTCGGACACGGTCCGATTCCTCACGGAACTTGAAATGCTCTGGGTCAGCACGCCTCAGCGCGCACTCACCGACTCGAGCACGCGCGCTCGTTGATCCTCTGCGCCGCCCCGCCCACAGGGAG
Organism: Gemmatimonadota bacterium; assembly: GCA_040753195.1. Taxonomy (GTDB): domain Bacteria; phylum Gemmatimonadota; class Gemmatimonadetes; order Gemmatimonadales; family Gemmatimonadaceae; genus DASYRX01. The sequence goes on from JBFMFA010000636.1 coordinate 1,454, forward strand.
GGGTGGTCCGAGGTTGAGGCGCACTCTGGATCGAGCGGTTTGATTCGTCGTAGTGCCGCCCGCAACCGGCGCCCTGGCATCGGGCATTTATGCGAGTCGCTTCAACTGAAACGGAGTCCGCACGCGCGAGCGAGAGGCACAGAGCAATACGAACGACAGTCGCTGAACGAGTTCTGGACCTAGCGAACAAGCAGGCCGTGCGAGTTGTGTTCATAATGAAAATCAATACGAACGGACGAGACCGCCCCACCGTGCCGAATTTTGCGTCGCTCGGGCTGGATGAGCGCCTAACGGAGACTCTCGCCGCCCTCGGATACGAGGAGCCGACCCCTATCCAGGAGCAAGCGATCCCTGCCCTGCTGGCGGGGCGTGACTTGCTCGGCCAGGCCGCGACCGGAACCGGAAAGACAGCCGCCTTCGCGCTGCCGGTCCTGCAGCAAATCGCCGCCCTGTCCGAGCCACAGCGCATGACGCCGAGTGCGTTGATCCTGGTGCCAACGCGGGAACTGGCCATGCAGGTGGCTGAAGCGGTGCATCGATATGGGAGATCGTTAGGCACCCACGTCCTCCCGATCTATGGCGGTCAGGCGATGCAGCAGCAGCTGCGTGCGCTGCGGCGTGGCGTAGACGTCGTGGTGGCGACGCCGGGCCGTGTCCTGGATCATGTGCGTCGTGCCAGCATTGACCTAACGGCGGTGCGCACGGTGGTGCTCGATGAAGCCGACGAGATGCTCGATATGGGGTTCGCCGAAGATCTGGAAGCGATCCTCGCGGCCCTGCCCAGTGAACGACAAAGCGCCCTCTTTTCAGCGACCATCGCTCCCCGTATCGCCGACATCGCCCGCAAGCATCTGCGCGATCCCGTGCGCGTGACGATCGAACGCGAAGCAGCCGCGACAGGCAAGAAAGCGCACCTGCGCGAAGTCGCCTACGTCGTGCCGCGGCAGCACAAGATCGAGGCGTTAGGTCGAGTGCTGGATATGGAGAATCCAACCTCAGCGTTGGTTTTTTGTCGCACACGCACGGAGGTAGACGAGCTTACTGAAGTACTTGGCGCTCGCGGCTACGTTGCCGAAGCTCTACATGGCGGCATGTCTCAGGAGCAGCGCGATCGCGTTATGCGGCGCTTCCGCGAAGAATCGACGCAACTGCTGATCGCGACTGATGTGGCCGCGCGCGGTCTCGACATCAGTCACCTCTCGCATGTCGTCAACTTCGATATCCCCTCATCGCCAGACGCGTACATCCATCGGACCGGGCGCACAGGCCGCGCCGGGCGCGAAGGGGTCGCCATCACGCTGTTGGAGCCCAAGGAGTCGCGGCTACTGCGCAGCATCGAAGCGGCAGGAAAGCGGCGCATCTCGGTTGAGAGCGTGCCGTCTGTGCTGGATGTTCGCGCGCGGCGCATGGAACTTACGA
>JBFMFA010000637.1:0-2869 GCA_040753195.1 Gemmatimonadota bacterium
CTCACACAGCCCCTGCGCGTCGCTCCCGACCCGCGCGAACGTTACAGCGACCAGCAGATCACGGCGCACGTGCGTCTCGCTCGTCAGGCATGGGAGCGCGTCGCCGAGCTGCACAACAACGTCATCGACGTCCGCTCGGTGAAGGACCAGGTAACGGGCGTGCTCGGCAAGATCGCCGATCGTCAGGACGTCCAGGATGTCAAAGACCTCGCCCGTTCGATAACGACAAAGGTCGATAGCGTGGATGGCCGACTCGTACAGCCGAAGATGAAGACCTTCCAGGATGTCATCAACTTCCGCAACGGCATCAGCGATCAGTACTTGTATCTGCAGGAGGCGATCGATGGGAGTGAACCGCCTCTCACAAAAGGGATGACCGATCGTTTTGTTGAAATCGAGGCCGAATACGCGCCGTACGCTGAAATTGTTAGGCGCGTGCTGGCCGATGTCGAACGCTTCAATGCGCTGCTCAAGGCCAAAGGCATCGAAGGTGTGATCGTAAAACGCGCACCAGGGCGCGTGGCGATGTAGTCGAGACCGCCACGCGCCGCCAATGGGCGCGGGCACGCTTCTGGCGCTCAACGTCGGGGAATGACCGGCGTGAGCGGTCTTAACCATTGGTGTTTCTCACCTCGCAGCGTCGGACGAAATCCGACACAGCAGGGGTGCGACGCGCCACACTATACACCGACCAGCGCCTGATAGCGGTCGTGAAGATGTGCCGACACTGCGCGGGCGTGTCGCAGCGCAGCCAAATTGCCTAACAGGAGTCGACGCCATGCAGCTTCCCGTCGTGCGTCGCATCGCGATTGCGGCTACCGTGATGCTCGCGGCCGCCATGCCGCTCGATGCGCAGTATTTCGGTCGTAACAAGGTGCGCTATGAGTCGTTCGACTTCCGCATCCTCGATACGCCACACTTTGAGATCTACTTCTACCCCGCCGAGTCGCTCGTAACGGCTGACGCGGCGCGCATGGCGGAGCGCTGGTACACGCGTCTCAGCCGAGTGCTCAATCACCAGGCGGCGAAGAAGCCGGTGATCTTCTACGCGGATCATCCGGATTTTCAACAGACGAACGTCATAGGCGGGTTTATCAGCCAGGGGACGGGCGGTGTCACCGAATCGCTCCGTGACCGGGTGATCATGCCCTTTACAGGCGTTTACGCCGACAACGATCACGTGCTCGGTCACGAGCTTGTGCACGCCTTTCAGTACGATCTTGCCCACGGCGCCGACGCATCACGCACCCGCGGGCCGGGCATCGCCGCGCTGCCGCTGTGGCTGATCGAAGGCATGGCGGAGTACCTCTCGTTAGGCCGCAACGATCCAAACACCGCGATGTGGCTGCGTGACGCGGCGCTGCGCAACGACCTGCCGACGATCACGCAGCTCACGCGCGACCCGCGGTATTTCCCGTACCGCTATGGTCAGGCGCTGTGGGCGTACATCGGCGGACGCTGGGGAGACGCGGCCGTCGGGCAGGTCTACCGCACCTCGCTGCAAAAAGGCTGGGACGGCGCGCTGCGCCAGCACCTCGGCATGTCGAGTGATTCGCTCTCGGCCGCGTGGAAAGCGAGCATTCGTGAGACGTACCTCCCGTTGATGCAGGGCCGCATGAAGCCGGACGAGGCGGGCCAGATCGTTCTCGGGCAAAATCGCAGCAGCGGCGACATGAACGTCTCGCCCACCATCAGCCCCGACGGCCGTCGCGTCGCGTTCCTTGCGCGCCGCGACCTGTTTACGATCGATCTGTTCATCGCCGACTCGCGGACGGGCGAGATCGTGAAGCAGCTGACCGGGCCTAACGTGGATTCGCACTTCGACGCGATCAGCTTCATCCAATCCTCAGGAACGTGGTCACCGGACGGGAGCAAGCTGGCTTTTGTCGTGTTTGCCGACGGCGACAACGAGCTGACGATTTTCAATGTCGGGTCCGGCCGCGCCGAGCGCCGCATCAAGCCGGCCGGCATAGGGGCGATCGTCGATCCGGCGTGGAGTCCCGACGGACGCAGCATTGTGTTCTCCGGCATGCAGGGCGGAATCGCGGACCTGTATCAGGTCACGCTGGAGTCTGGAGCGGTCACGCGCCTAACGAATGATCGTTATGCGGAACTGCAGCCTTCCTGGTCGCCTGATGGCCGTGCGATCGCGTTCGCAACGGATCGTGGCGCTCCCACGGACCTCGAAACATTGACGTTTGGGCCCATGCGCCTCGCGCTCATGGACGTCGCGACGCGCAACGTGACGCTCCTGCCGGGGTTCGACGGTGTGCGCCACATCAACCCGCACTTCTCGCCGGATGGTCGCGATTTGTTCTTCATCGCGGACCGCGAAGGATTCAGCGACGTCTATCGCATGAGCCTTGGCGGCGGCGAAATCCGCCAGATCACTCGCCTGGCCACGGGCGTCAGCGGTATCACGCGCCTCTCGCCCGCGCTCACGGTGGCGCGCGGTAATGGACGCATGCTCTTCTCCGTTTTCACCGACGCCGGATACAACATCGTTGGTCGCGACGCCGACGCTTCGGCCGGTACCGCGGTTGCAGGCACGACGGGGAGCGGCCCAGCCGGCATCCTGCCGCCTGTGGAGGCGTTAGGCACCAGCCCAGTCGAATCGGCACTGGCGGACGAAACGACGGGTCTGCCGCCGTTGGCAACGCGCTACGACGTGCGGCGCTATCGCAGTTCGCTCTCTCTGGATTACCTCGGCGCGCCGTTCGTCGGCGTTGCGGTCAGCCAGTTTGGTCAAACTGGACTCGCCGGCGCCGTCGCGGCGTACTTCGGCGATATGCTGGGCGACAGGACCGTCGGCGCGGCAGTCTCCGCCCAGGGAGAACTGAAGGACATCGGCGGTGAAGTCTTTTACCTC
>JBFMFA010000638.1:0-2868 GCA_040753195.1 Gemmatimonadota bacterium
ACAGGAGATAGCGGCAGTATTCCTTGGTCGCGTTCGGGTGCTCCCCCAGATCCTCGTATTCGCGGCCCAGGTAGTAGGCGACCCGTGCATTGCTCGGCGCGAGCCGGGCCGCGACGAGAAACGCATCGCGAGCGCCGGTGTGATCCCCCTGGAGCGCCGCGTCCTGTCCGTTGCTGATGTACAATCGCGCCGAATCGGCCGCCTCACGATTCGTTCCAGTGCTACTGGGGGTGATGCGCGGCATGTTTGTGCAGCCGGCCGGTCCGAGCGCGGCCAGCGTCGGTTTTGGCGACAGCTTCGGCACCGAGGCGTTCTGTGCGCCCGCAAGTTGCACACATGCCAGCACGGCGCTCGCGAGCGTCGCGGCCCGCGCCCGTCTACTCGTTAGGCTGAAATCCATCAACGCTATGGGACGACCGTGATCCGGATGCTTCCGGAAACGCTGCTGTTATTCCCCGGTGTACCCGGTGGGATCGCTCCTCGGCGCGCTTCGATGGCAAAAGTGATCGTCGAGACCATTTGCGGGTTCGTGCCGGGCGTCGCTACGACGGTAGCCTGGCCCTGCGCGTTGGTTGTGACAGTGTTCGGCGAAACGGACATCGCCGTTGGATCGCTGTTCGTCACACTGAGTACACGGCCACTGAGCGGGTTGTTCGCGCCATCCAGCACAGTCACAGTATAGGTCTTGGCCCCACTTCCGATGGACAATAACGTGTCTGTCGACACGCTCTGTGCGGGCCCAGTCACTGTGACGCTCGCAATGCCGGCCTCGCCGGTCAGTGCTAACTGCGCGCTCTTTCCCTCGGCGGTCGCTGTGATTGTCACAGCGCCAGCCGTGCTTCCCCCCGTGACGAGTCCGCTCGTACTCACTGCCGCCACGTTGTTGTCGCTCGACACAAACGTGATCGGCTTGCCGGTCAGGACGTTGTTCAGTGTGTCGCGCAGCACCACCGTGGTGTGCAGGGTGTCGCCGTTGACGACGAAATTGCGTCCGGCTGTGAACTGAATCGTATGCACGACCGCCGTAACTGTAATTGTGGCTGTCCCGTTGACTCCGCCTGCCGTTGCCTGAATCGTCGCGGTTCCGCTCGCGAGGGTGTTGACCTTCGCAGTATTCGCGCCTGTCGCGGTGACGGTCGCAATGCTTGGATCGAGCGACGTCCACGTGATCGTGCGCGTTAGGTTCCCTCCCGCGGAGTCCTTCGGTTGCGCGGTGAGTGTGACGCTATCGGGCAGCTGCAGCGATTGCGCGCCCGACGGTGTGATCTGAACCGAGGACACCGGAACGGGCGATACGGTGATCAGCGACGAATCGCGAACGCCGCTGGAATGTTCTGCGACCACGTACGTGCTTCCCGTCGCTGTACTAACGCCCGTGTACGTAGCACTGTCCGGAACGCCACTCACCTGCGACACCGTGACCTTCGTCGGGTCGCGCGACACCCAGGTGACAGGCTGATTCCGCACGATCGCGCCTAACGAATTGCGCACCACCGCGCGCAACGACCGCGTCGCGCCCTGATACACGGCGTCGGGTTTCGGTTGCACCGTTAGGCTCGTTACCACGGCCGCCGTGACCGTTACGTCGACGGAATCCGTTACCGTACCGCTGGCTCCCGCCGTTGAAACGCCGATGCGCGTGCTCCCAGCCGCGATACCGGTCACGAGCCCGCCGCCAGGCGTCACGGTCGCAATCGGTACATCGCGCGAGCCCCACGAAATCGTCCGACCCGACGGGCTGAGCACGCCGCCGATCGAATCGAAGAGCTGAACCGTGAGCTGTTGCTGTTGCGTCTCCACGATCCCGACGGGTTTCGGCGAAATCGTCATCGACGCGACAGGCACCAGCGACACTGTCACGGTCGCGGTGTCCGCGACGTTCGTCCCGCCCAAACCGGCGCCCACCGCTGTCGCGACGACGCCTTCGCTTCCCGGCGCGATCGCCGTGACGATGCCACTCTGGGTGACGTTCACAAATACCGTCGGACTTGTTGTCGACCACGTGATGGGGCGACTAATCACATTCCCTTGCGCGTCTCGCGCTACCGCGATGAATCCGGTTTGTTGTCCCTGCAGCATCGAGGCGCTCGTCGGGGACAACGTCACCGAAGCCACAGGCGTCAAGTTGATCGTGACGGTCGCGCTTCCGCTCACTCCGTCGATCGTCGCGGTGATGGTGGCAGCTCCCGGGATCAACGCCGTGACGAGCCCACTCGTCGCATTGACACTCGCCACGAGCGAGTTGCTCGACGACCACGTTGTTGGGCGCCCAGTAATCACATTCCCTCCCGCATCGAGCGCCGTCGCTGTGAGTGTCAGCTGATCGAGCGGGAACATGTTAGGCGCCGATGGCGTCACCGTGACGCTCGCCACGGGAACGTTCGCTACCGTCACGACGGCTGACCCGGAGACACCGCCCGCTGTGGCGGTGATCGTGGCGCTCCCCGCCGCCACCGCCGTGACCAGCCCCGTCGTCGACACCGTCGCGACCGATTGGTTGCCTGACGACCATGTCACCGAACGCTGCAACACGTTGTTGGCCGCATCGAACGCCGTCGCCGTCAGCTGGGACGTCTGCGCGGGATTCAGCGTTACCGTCGTCGGCGTCACGTCCACGCGCGCGACGGGCACGACGCTGACCGTCACGTTCGTGGTGCCGGTCTTGGTTTCACTCTGCGCGGAGATCGTCGTCGTGCCCGACGCGACCGCCGTCACGATACCAGTCGACGAGTTGATCGTGGCCACCGACGGGTTGGACGACGACCACGAAACGCCGCGGCCCGTTAGGATGATTCCGTTCGCGTCGCGCAGAATCGCCGTCATCTCCAAGGTCTGACCGACGCTGAGCGTGGGATTCGCGGGCGCAAT
>JBFMFA010000639.1:0-2852 GCA_040753195.1 Gemmatimonadota bacterium
TGAAGTCGCGCTGAAGCCCGCCCAGGTCATTATGGCCCGAGGCGAGACCAGCCTTGAACACGAGAAGTGGCGCGGGGGTGGTGGACGCGCGTCGTTAGGAAAGCCGCCTCCGCCGCCGCTACTTGTGGCCCTTCATCATCTGTCGATGCATGTCCATCAAGCGCATGACGCGCGCATGGTGCGCCGCCATCGCCTGCTTCAACTGATCGGGCGTCATCGCCTGCATGCGCGACATGTCCTGACGCAGCGAATCCTGCGTCGCCGTCCAGGCCGCATCAGCTGTCATGTTCATTGCGCGCATCGAACTATCCATGCGCGACAGCATGTCGTTCAGCATTTGCTGATGCATCGGCCACATACTTTGCAGCGACGAAGCGCTTGCCGTGTCCATCGTCTGCATGTGGGTGTGCATCGCTGCCATCATCACGCTGTCGGACATCATGCCACCCATTCCCGGCATCGAATCCATGCCGGGCATGCCCTTCATCGCGGTGTCCGACGCCACTGAATCTGCTTGCGCGCCATTTCTTCCGCCGCACGCGGCAAGCGCGACAGACAAGACTAGTACGGCGACTCGGCCAATCCTCTTCTCTAGTGTAGTCATCCTCGCTCCAGGTGACGTTCAGATCGCGTCGTATAGGCGCCGCAATGGCCGTGCTACCCGAAATGGGCATCAGGTCAGACGCAAACTCTCATGGTTGAGTCGGCCGCGGACAGGGATGCGAGTAATGAATGTGAACGACCTGCCATTCACCCCCGCGCCGAATCCATCCCATCGTTTCGTTTCCTCGCGCATCGATAGAACGGCCGTTCATCACCGCTTGAATCGAGTACTGCCGTGTCACGAGCGCGACGTCACCCGCGACCCAGACGCGCTCGTCGGTGAATTCTGCCTTAGTCTGCTGGAACGCCTCGACCTCGGGTTTCAGATGGTGCTCCCAGACGTCGTCGAGGCCGATGTTCCTCACGCTGTGCTCGTAGAGCACGATGTCGGGCGCGAGCAGCGCCTTGAGCGCGGGGAGGTCCTTCTCGACAAAGGCACGATTGTAGCGCGCCACCGCCGCGCGAACGTCCGCCTCGGCGTTCTGTGCAGCGGCTGGCAGGGCAGCTAGCGTTAGGGTTGCGAGCAGGAAAGCCCAAGTGCGTCTCACGTTGCGTCCTCCACTCTTGATTTCGTTAGGCGTCGACGGAGCTGGCCGGATCGGACGAGACCGGCTAAGGGTCTCCGCGTCTCTTTACGAAGAGTAAAGCGGACGGTACCTTGAGCGCTATGGCGCCTGATTCCGAGCACTCGCAGCATGATTCCATGGCGCACCACGCGCCCGCGACTGCGGCTCCGGTGGCCCCTGCCCACGCGCACGACCACGAGCAGAAGCGCCACGCGCACATGGAGCCGCGCGGCGAGCACGCCCGGCACGAACACGAAGCGCACGCACACCACAAGCATGCCGGCCACGCTCCCGTCCTTGTCACCGCCGATGTCGGGGTCGCGATCGGTGCGGGTACGGACGTCGCCGTCGAAGCAGGTGCCGTCGTGCTCGTGTGCAGCGACCCGCGCGACGTTCCGCGCATCATACGGTTGTCGCGCGCGACCTATCGCAAGATGATCCAGAACTCGTGGTGGGCGGCCGGCTACAACATCGTCGCCATTCCCTTGGCTGCCGGCGTTCTCGCGCCGTTAGGCTTCGTACTCTCTCCCGCGATCGGCGCCGTCTTGATGTCTTTGAGCACGATCGTCGTCGCAGTCAACGCGCAGCTGCTCCGCCGAGCGCAGCTCGGCCCAGAATAACTCGGTCTTTCCTTTCGGAGGCATAGAGTGGCTACAATCAGAACGTGGACGCGAGCGAAGCGTGTCATCGCCGGCGGGCTCATCGCCGGCGTTCTCGTACTCGCTAGTACGCTGTCTCTCTTCGCGCACGACTTCTGGATCGTGCCTAACGCGTTTGTCGTTGCGGCCGGCGGCACTATCGAGATCCGCGGTCAAACCGGGACGCGCTTCCCGCAAAGCGTCAGCGCCGTCGCGCCCGAGCGCGTGGCGGACGCACGAATTATAGGTGCCTCAGGCGAGGAGAAGATCAATGACCTTTCGGTGAAGGACTCCTCGCTGATACTGCGACACAAGCCAACCAGTCCCGGCCAGCGCATCATCGCCGTCGCCCTCGTGGCACGAGCGAGCCGCACCACGCCCGCCAACCTCAAACGGTATATCGCACTCGAAGGGAATGCAGAGCTGGCGGAGAGATATGAGCGTGAAGGCGCGTATCCCAAGATGGACAGCCTCACGCAGCGCGCAGCGAAGTACGCCAAGACCCTTGTCGAAATTGGAAGCCGCGGACCGCGCGCGTTCGCACGCGCAGCAGGCCACGCGCTCGAGTTTGTTCCAGTGAACGATCCGTCGGCCCTGCACGTCGGGGACTCACTGGCGGTTCGACTGATCTTCCGCGGTCAACCCGTTGCCGGCGCGCATTTGCACGCGGGCGCCGCTCCGCAAACGCCGCCTAACGCGTCAGACGGCAATGCGCAGCAGGAAAAGGACCTTGCGGTCGTGACAGGCAGCGACGGCGTCGCCAGGATTCCTCTGGCGCGCGGAGGTCTGTGGAACGTCCGTACGCTGCACGCCGCGCCGGCGGCAGGTGCGGGGAACAGCGAGTGGGAAGTTGCGTTCGCGACGCTCGTCTTCGAGGTGGCGTCGCCTAACGGCTCTGGCGACGCACGCATCGAATCGCGCGGCGAGGTCGCACGCGCGCCGAGCGATTCGTCCGATGTCGTGGCGGCCGTTCACGCGTATCACGCAGCCCTGGAGTCCGGTGATAGCGCGGCGGCCCTCGCGCTCCTCGCGACCGACGCAGTCA
>JBFMFA010000640.1:0-2850 GCA_040753195.1 Gemmatimonadota bacterium
TGTCCAGGTCGACGCGCTGCACTTCAACGACACCGACGACGACAGCAACTGGGACGCCGTCTACGAAAGCGCCGCAACCATCGACTCGACGGGCTGGAGCGCGGAGTTCCGAATCCCGTTATCGCAGCTGCGCTATGGACACGCCAAATCCGGCGAGTCGCGCCGCTGGGGGATCCAGTTCGCGCGTGAAATAGCGCGTCGCGGTGAGGAATCGTTCTGGAACGTCACGCTGCCCACACAACGCGGCATCGTTTCGCGCTTCGGCGACCTCGTTGGCCTCGACTCGTTAGGTGTTCCGGCGCGTCTCGAACTGCTTCCGTACGCGTCGTCGACGCATACGCGCCTCCCCAGCGCGGAGACCAACGCACTGGTCGGCGCCACCGAAACGTCGGCGCGCGTCGGCGCCGATGTCCGGTATGGCCTGCCGCGCGGATTGACGTTGAGCGCCACGATCAACCCGGACTTTGGGCAGGTCGAAGTCGACCCTGCGGTGGTGAACCTCACGGCGTTCGAGACCTTCTTCGACGAACGGCGACCGTTCTTCCTGGAGGGTCGCGAAATCTTCAGATTCGGTGGGACGGTCACGTACAACGACAACGATCCGCCGCAGCAGTTCTATTCCCGTCGTATCGGGCGCGCGCCACGCGGATCGGTCAGCGACGACGCCGCACAATTCGTGGATGAACCATCGCAGACGAATATCCTCGGCGCGGCGAAGATTTCCGGCAAAACGCCGGGTGGCTGGTCGTTAGGCTTGCTCGGAGCGCTGACCGACCGCATGCATGCGCGTTATTTGACAGACGCAGGAGCCAAGCTCCGACAACTCGTGGAGCCGAGTGCGCAGTACTTCGTGGGCAGAATCAGCAAAGACCTGCGCGATGGGAATAGCGTGCTTGGTGTCGCTCTGACCAGTTCACATCACGACCTGAAATCACCGGGGCATTCATTTTCGTCGGAGTTCGCGCGCTCGTCGGTTGCCGGCGGCGTTAGTGCGGAGCACGCGTGGGACGACCGGACCTGGACGCTCAGCGGGTACTACTCGCAGAGCATTGTCAACGGCGACGCGTCCTACATCACCTCGCTGCAACGCTCGAATACGCACGCACTGCAGCGGCCGGATCGCGACGGTGACCGCGTCGACCCGACGCGCGAGTCACTCTCCGGCCACTTCTACGCGCTGTCCTTCGCTAAGACCGCCGGCAGACACTGGCTTGGCTCCCTCACCTACGAAGAGACAGAGCCGGGTTACGATGTCAACGAATTGGGGTTCCAGCGACGCTCCGACATGCGCGCCATCGGTACGAACGTGCAGTATCGCGAGACGTCGCCGAGTCGGTGGTTCCGGACCTGGGATGTCGCACTGCACGCGACCACGATCGACAACTTCGACGGCGACAACATCGAGAGGCGGCTCACGCTGCAGGCGGAGAGCCAATGGGGCAACTTCTGGAGCACCGAGCTCATCGCACGGATGCAACCGGAAACACATGACGATCGCCTAACGCGCGGCGGCCCGCTTGCCGTGCGCCCTGCATCGCGCGGACTGGATCTTTCACTGCGCACCGATGGGCGTCGCGCGATCAGTTGGGACTTCAGCTACGACGTCTCCGCAAATGCTGCCGATGGCTGGAGCCAGAGCTTCGGCATCGAACTGGAAGCGAGACCGACAAGCGCGGTGCAGCTCAGCGTAGAACCGGAGCTTTCCCGCGACTACAACACCGGGCAGTTCGTCACGGCCGTGACCGACGGAACGGCCGCACAGACGTTCGGCCGCCGCTATGTCTTTGGTGATATCGAGCAGCGCGAGCTGAGTATCTCGACTCGCATCGCGTGGACGTTTTCGCCGAAGCTGTCGCTCCAGGTATTCGCCCAGCCGCTCGTATCGTCCGGCCGCTTCGATCGCTACAAGGAGTTTCGCACTCCCGCGACGTTCGACTTCGACGTCTATGGGCGTGACCGCGGCACCATTGTGCGCGACCGCGCCACCCAGGAGGTACGGGTCGACCCGGACGGCGCGGGTGTAGCGCCAGCGTTCCAATTCGAGGAGCGGGAGTTCACGGTACGCGCGTTACGAGGGAACGCCGTGCTGCGTTGGGAGTATCGGCCCGGGTCGACGATCTTTCTCGTCTGGCAGCAGGTCCGTGAAGATGAAACCGCGATTGCGGACCTGGCGGCAGCGACGCGTCCGGGCGACGCATTTCGTGTCGCAGCGCATAACGTCTTTCTGATCAAGGCGTCGTATTGGTTTGGACGGTGAGGTGGCGCGATGGTACGACGACTCGCAGTGGTAGTGTTCTTGATGCCAGCGTGTCGGATTGTCACCAATGGCGATCCGCCGGATCCGCCTACGCTACGAATCGTCATTGAGCCCGATACGGTGCGCACTCGTCAGGATATTCAGCAGCGTACCGTGATTGTCATGTCGGTTCGCACATTCAACGATGGCCCCGGCGATTTGTTCATTCCGGATTGCGGCCACAGACTGGAGCGTCAAGCGCCTAACGGGACGTGGGAGCAGGTGCATTTCGTGGGCTGCACAAACGCACTGCCTCCCTTTCATGTAGAGGCCGGCGGCACCTTCGGATACATCATCCGCGTGGTGGCACCGGCTGACAGCGCGCCTTGGCGGCGCGGCACGATCGACGGGCAATACCGGATCGTGAACTACATCTCGGCGGAATTTCGCCCACGTGGCGCCTGGGGACGACCGATTCCTCTTGCCCAACGCACGTCAGCCCCGTTCGCCATTCGCGAAGGGCACCCTAACGAGCCGATGGGGTCGTAACGGGTGTTGATGGTTGAGAGGCGCGCTCGGACGCAACGCGCTGCACGGGACGCGCTTCGCCGATC
>JBFMFA010000641.1:0-2841 GCA_040753195.1 Gemmatimonadota bacterium
CGCATCGATCGCGGCATCGACACCGGACCCGTGTTCGGCTACTTCACGACGGCGTTCGACGAACAGCGCGACTCGCACATCGTGATCCAGCATCGCGTGCTCTTCGACAACCTCACAGCGATCTCGGCAAAGCTCACCGACATCGCGCGCGGCATCGAGGCGCCGGTCAACACCTCGGGACGACGCTCGGGCGAATACGGGCAGCCGTGGTTGAGTGCGTGGGTCCGCTGGAAGCGCGCGGCAGCGGTGCGCGCGCGAGCCACCGTGGCGCCACCGCGCACGGTGCGATGATGCGCGCGCTGGCCCTGGAGTATCACGACATTGTCGCAAGCGCCGAGCAGGACAACAGCGGCTTCCCCGGTCCCTCCAGCGGCAGCTATAAGCTCGCACCTAACAATTTTGCCGAGCATGTGCGCGCCGTGACGGCGCGAGGTTCGGTCGTCACGCCGCGTCAGGCGCTGGCTGGCGGCGCGCTGCGGCCGATCATGCTCACCTTCGATGACGGCGGCCTAAGCGCGTCAACCGTTGCGGCTCCGATCCTCGAAGGCGCAGGGTGCCGGGGCGTGTTCCTCATGACGACCGACTACATCGGCAAACCGACGTTCCTCTCACGCGCGCAGTTACGCGAGCTGCACGAACGTGGTCACGTGGTCGGCAGTCATTCGTGCAGTCACCCCGTCCGCATGGCGGCGCTCACGCGTGACGCGCTGCGTCGAGAATGGCGCGACTCGGTGAAGGTGCTTGAAGACGTCATCGGCGCGCCCATCGACACAGCGTCCGTGCCCGGTGGATACTTCTCGCGTGTGGTGGCGGAAACGGCCGCCGAAGCCGGTATCCGCTTCCTATTCACGTCGGAGCCGAGTCGCCGCGTGGTGGACATCGATGGATGCGCGGTGATCGGGCGGTATACACTGCGGCAATGGCACGGGAAGGAACACGCCGCAGGGTTTGTCGCGCCGCTGTCGCCCGCGCGCGTGTCGGAGTGGTTGCGTTGGAACGCGCTGAAGATCGCCAAGCGGCTACTTGGCGAGCGATACCTGGTGTTGCGTGGAAAGATGTTTCGTGAAACCTAACGACTGAAATACACTCAGACTCATGACTCAACGCGTAAGCGTGTTTGGCTTGGGATATGTCGGCTGTGTTTCCGCAGCCTGTTTTGCCAAAGAAGGCCACAACGTCGTCGGCGTGGATGTATCCGCCGCGAAAGTCGACATGGTCAGCCGCGGTCAGCCGACGATCGTGGAGCACGGCATCGCCGAGATGGTCGCGGAGATGGTCGCTGCGGGGAGACTGCGTGCCACGACCGACGTACGCGACGCCGTTTTCAACACCAACATCTCGCTGGTTTGCGTCGGCACGCCGAGCAGACCTAACGGGAGCCTCGACCTCACGTATGTGGAGCGCGTATGCACGCAAATCGGTGAAGCGCTGCGCGAGAAAACCGATCGCCACACCGTGGTGATTCGGAGCACGGTGCTCCCCGGCTCGACGCACGACATCGCGCAACCGGCACTGGAGCGCGCGTCAGGGAAGAAGGCAGGACCCGATTTCGTGCTTTGTATGAACCCGGAGTTCCTGCGCGAGGGTTCGTCCATCAAGGACTTCTACGAGCCGCCCTTCACGCTCATCGGCTGTGACGACCCGTCGCAGGCCGGTCCGGTGGCGGACCTCTATGGCAGCATCAAGGCACCGCTGCACGTCACCGAGCTTCGCGTGGCGGAGATGGTGAAGTATGCGTGCAATTCCTTCCACGGCCTCAAGGTGGGGTTCGCGAACGAGATCGGCAACGTCTGCAAAGCGTTAGGCATCGACAGCCACGACGTGATGCGCATATTCTGTGAAGACACGAAGCTCAACGTATCGGCGGCGTATCTCAAACCTGGCTTCGCGTTCGGTGGGTCCTGTCTGCCGAAGGATCTGCGCGCCATCTCGTATCGGGCGCGCCAGCTCGACATCCCGACGCCAATTCTCGCCGCAACCCTGGAAAGCAATGAGGCACAGATCGCCAACGCCTTCCACAGGATCATGGCGTTAGGCAAACGCCGCGTGGGGGTGCTCGGTCTGGCCTTCAAAGCCGGAACCGACGACCTGCGGGAATCGCCCAACGTCACGCTCATCGAACGCCTCATTGGAAAGGGAATTCACGTGGCGATCTACGACCGCGAGGTCACGCAGGCGCGCCTCATCGGGGCGAACCGTGAATACATCGAACGTGAGATACCGCACATCTGGTCGCTCATGCGCCCAACGATCGACGAGGTGCTCGCCGAGAGCGAGGTGGTGGTGATTGGAAACGGCTCGACCGAGTTCCGTGATGCGTCACGTGTGATCGGCGACGGCCGACTGGTGTTGGATCTGGTGCGGGTATTCGGGGAACGCCGTAGTGATGGCGTCACATATGAGGGACTTGCCTGGTAGTGAATTTCGTTCGGATCAGGGGTCTGACCCCGGGGAAATTGCGGTGGGTTAGAACGAACAAATGAACAAATGTGTGGGTAAAATTTCTGTTGTAGGAAATCGAACTCGACGGTAAGTTGGCCGCGCCGAAGGTACGCCTCCTCTGAGGCGTCAGAGCAAGTCCGGTCGGCCTTGGGACGCTGACGCGCCGTCGAGAATGCGTAAACCGTTACTCGTCACAATCGTGGGTCTCTTCGCAGTTTTGTTCAGTCGGTGCAGCGCCGAAAAAGTCGCAGGAACTCGGCGAGCGACCGCGATCGCATCGGTGTCAGTGTTTTTAGCCACCGATGTTTTGCTGTTAGGCGACACGACGTCGGCGCGAATCGAGGCGCGGGACTCCGAGCACCGCCTGGTGCAATGGCAAGAAGTCACCTGGGGGAGCGA
>JBFMFA010000642.1:0-2837 GCA_040753195.1 Gemmatimonadota bacterium
TCGGCCCGGGGAGCTCGGCGTGCACCATCAAGGGCAGACGCCAGCGTGCCAGCTGCGGAAGCACCCGCCGCAACATGTCCTCATCCACTGCGGGGAACTCGGGCACGCCGGAGTCCACGAGAAAGCACTTCCAGGCAAACACGCCGGCATTCCACAATGCGTCGAGATGCACGTCCTGGGCGGGTACGACACCCCCGATAAAGCCGACGTCGACAACCACGTTCCCTAACGCCGCATTGCGTTTGGCGCTCAGCGCATCCGCGGTGGTCGTCGCAGGGACTGAATTGAGTGGCATGTCCAACAGCGTGGTGACGCCACCCGCGGCTGCGCCACGTGTCGCCGCCGCGAACCCTTCCCCATCGGTGCGACCAGGTTCGTTGACGTGCACGTGCGTATCGACGAGTCCCGGAAGCAACACGGCGTCACCGACATCGATCGCGTCCCGCGGGCGCGCACCTAACGCCGCGATGGCTGCGATCCGGCCGTCCTCAACAAGTACGGTGGCGGGCGCAATTCCGGTCGCGAGGGCAATGCGCTCGCCGGCAAAGGCAAGCCTACGCACTCGCCGACCCGAAACAGTCTCTGAGGAGATTCCCCGCGACGCGCCGCCGATACTCGGCGGTCGAGCGCACATCGTCGATCGGATGTATTTCGCTCTCGAGAATGCGAACGGCCTCCTCCACGGATGCGCCTTGCGCCAGAGCGCTCTCGGTGCGCGGCAGGCGCACCACCGTCGGCGCGACGCTACCTAACGCGATTCGTGGAGAGGCGCCGCGTATCGCTGCCATCCCCACCTTGGATATTGCCTGCGCCGCGCGCGTACCGACTTTGCGAAAGTATTGCCGCTCATCGAGGCGTGGGATTTCTATGGCCGCGATCAGTTCGTCCGAACGTTTGACCGAGCTGCGATACCCCGTGTAGTAGCTGGTGATCGGCACCCTCCGCTCCCCGGCTCGGCTCAACAGCAGCACGGTCGCTTCCGCGGCCGCCAGGACTGGGAGCGTGTCCGCGGCCGGCGAGGCATTTGCCACGTTGCCGCCTAACGTGCCGCGATTCTGAATCTGGATGCCGCCGATCTCGCGCGAGGCGGCGACGAGCATCGGAATCCGGCTACGCACCGCGCGTGAAGCACTGATCGCGCTGAATGTGGCCAGCGCTCCGATGGACAGCATGTCCCCTTTGTCGGCGATGCGACGCAGCGATCGCAAGTGCCAGATATCGAGGAAGCGACGGCCCTTCAGCGTTCCGAAGTTCAGCGAGACATACAGGTCGGTTGCGCCTGCGAGCGGTACGACATCCGGGTCGTCGCGCAGAATCCTGAGCGCCTCGTGCAGCGTGCGCGGTCGCACGTGCTCCAGCGGTGCGATCAGTCCCCTCATGACTTGACGGCCTTACGCACGGCGCGATAGATGGCTTCGTAGCCGGTGCAACGGCACAAGTTTCCCGCGAGCGCGGTTTTGATGCGCGCCAGCGACGGTTTCGAGCCTAACGTGATCGCTGACATGATCATCCCGGGCGTGCAGATACCACATTGCGCTCCGACTTCATCCATGAAGGCACGCTGCAGCGGATGATCGTCGCCAAGCCCTTCGATCGTCGTGATCTCACTCTCGCTGACCTGGGCGGCCGGAACAAGGCAGGCACACACCGCGTCTCCATCGACGAGCACTGTACACGCGCCGCATTCCCCCTCACCGCACCCTTCCTTCGTACCCGTTAGGCCGCAGTCCTCGCGCAACACGTCGAGTAGGCGCTTCATGGGATGGACGTCCACCTCCCACGGCGTGCCGTTTACGCTCAGACGCACGTGGCCGCCATGATCTGCTCCGGAAGCGCGGGGATCTGCCTCACGTCGACGCCCACGTGCCTAATGGCATTCACGAGCGCGGGCGCCGGGCCGTCGATGGGCAGCTCGCCGAGTCCTTTGGCGCCGAACGGTCCGCCCGCGTAGGGGTGCTCCAGGATCTGCACGTCGATGGACGGCGTATCCAGCGTGGTTGGAATGATGTAGTTGGTGAGCTGAGCGTTGGCCATGGCGCCGTCGCGCATAACGACGGCTTCGTTCAGGGCCCAGCCGATCGCCTGAGCGGTCCCGCCTTCCACCTGCCCGCGCGCGAGGGCCGGGTGAATGGCCTTGCCCACGTCGACGACCGACGTTAGGCGGAGCGGGCGCACCTCGTGCGTCACGGGATCCAGCTCCACTTCCGCCACGTTGCATCCCCAGGCGTACGTCGCGTAGGCGTCGCCGCGGTACGTCGTCTCGTCCCAGTGGATCCAATCGGGCTGCTCGTACGCCCGTTCGACGCGCAACGGTCCTTTGATGCGAAAGTATTGGGCGGGCGCGAGCTCGCCCAATTGTGCCCGCATCTCTTCTGCGCAGCGTTGCAGGATGCGGCCGACCACCATACACGTACGTGACGCGACGGTGGGTCCACTATCCGGGACGAGCGCGGTGTCCGGTCCGGCAACCGTTACCGACTCATAGGGAATACCTAACGAATCGGCGACGATCTGAGCGTGCATGGTGCGCGTCCCCTGCCCTATTTCGGTGCTGGATGTCAGGATGCGCACCCCGGTGGCCGTCACTTCGATTGCCGCGCGAGATGCCAGCTTCAGCTCACCGCTGCCGGTGAATCCCGAGCCGTGATAAAAGAGCGAGACGCCGATGCCGCGACGCGTCCCGGTGTATTCGGCGCGTTTGCGGCGATAGGCGGATCGGCGCACCGCCGCGCTCAGCACTTCGCGCGCGCTGCAATCGTCACCGACTGTCTGGCCCGTCGCCGTGGTGTCACCTGGGCGCAGTGCATTGCGCTGCCGCACACGCACGGGATCCATTC
>JBFMFA010000643.1:0-2832 GCA_040753195.1 Gemmatimonadota bacterium
GCCAGCTCGAAGACGCTGTTCGCGGTCACCGGCGTCTCGGTCTCGAGGTTCGCGATCCCGTACGCCTTCTTGAAGACGACCTTTCCGTCGTCGACGATGGCGACCGCGGCGCCGGGAATGCGCTTCGCACTCATTTCGGCGGTCATGAGTGAGTCGATCGACCGAGCCGTGGCCGCCGGGAGCTGTGCACCGGCTGCGTGTGCAGCCATCGCGAGGCCGCAAAACAGGAGGGGCCTTTTTGGCATGGCTGTGAGACAATGCACAGCCGCGACGCGTTTGACTACGGTCCTAGAAGTTCATGCCGATCGCCGGAAGAAGCACGCCTCGCAGACTGCCAACGCGCTCCGTCAGGCCTATCACTCGCATTCCCAGGGTCAGGGCGGTGCCATCGCGTCGCTGTGACCAGTCGAGCCCAATCGTCGCCGCTGGACTGCTGTGATCCCCAGGCCACTCCAAGCCGCTGCTGGTCAGAAAACCGCCGCCGACTGATCCACGCCAGCCGCTGGCGCTGGGGCGTGACACCAGGGATACCAGCGCGCCGAATAGCGCGCTTGGAGTAGCGCGCTGTGGGCACGGAGCATCCTGAATGCAGTCGGCGTACGCCGCCGTCACACCAATCGGCATGATACCAAAGCCGGAGATTTCCAGTGCGTCGCGTTGCAGGCGCAGCTGCGCAGTGCCGGCCGCAGTCCCTCCCAAGCTCTTGAAGTCCAGCCATGTACCGCCGAGAACAGCGGAGGTCCTCGTTTGTGCGAAGGTCGGCTGTGCGAGGATGATGCCAAGCAAGACGCCAAGGCACGGGCGCATGACTCTGTGCGGCCAGGTTGAGCGCATACAAGTCCTAACCTCCGCGATGCGCGATACCTAACAGTTAGGCACCGCGGTGCAGGCAGCCGCTGAACCGGGGGTTGGCACGCTCCGATGCGGGGACGGCGATGTTCACGTCGGTGCCGCGCATCAGATTGTCTTTGTGATACGCCCCGGTCGGGAAGACGGCTTCGGGACTGCGACCGTATTGCCTAACAAGCCGTCTCAAATCGCCGAGTCGGTGTGCCGTGCCGAAGAGCGCAAAGGCGCGCTCGCGGAAGAGTAGATCCACGCGCGACGTCGCCGCACCTGGGTCGTCAATCGTCTGCATGGCGTACGGCGCGCGTGCGTCGTTCAGCTCGCGGACAAAACTGGTTATGTCCCCGCGCTGCAATGCCGCTTCTGCCTCGATGAGTCGAGCTTCCACGCCGCTCGCCACAGTCACCGGCGCAGACGCTGAGTTGTACTTGCGCAAATAGTAGCGCGGCGTGCGATTGTCCAAGCGCGACGGAGCCCCCGCCCCGTCCACCACAACGCGCGCATCTGCGGCCGTCACGTAGTCGAGGCCGTTGCGTCCCTCGCGGTCCGACACGAGTACCGCATCCTGGTAGTACATGTATGTGTGCGCGAAGAGCTTTTGGCGCTCCGTCTTCGTGCTGTGCATCGTGCCGTAGATGAATGTGGTCGGCACATCAGCGACAGCGTTCGCCGCGTCGCTGAAGCGCCCGAGGTTTAGCAACGCTCGGCCTCGCAACACAGCGATAAGATGCAGGATGCGCGCGGCGTCAAGCTGCGCGACGTGCGGCGTCGCCAATTGCAGCTTCGCGAGCGCGGTCTGCATGAGCTGCTGTGTGGACTGCGGCTCGCCGTACGCGAGCGTCGGGAGGGTCGTGCCTAACGGCGCTCCTGAGCAGTAGACCTCGCCGATGAGGATGATCTCAGCGGCCGCGATCGCGTACATCTCGGCGATGCGCGCATCCGGTCCACTCACCACGCGGGTGAGCGTGGCGGCGGCGCGTTCGGCGGCCTCCCGCGCGCGGTGCTGGTCGGCATATGTCTGCGACCACGCCAGATTCGCCTCGCGTACCGATCGCAAATCCATTTCGCGCACGTCCGGGGCCGTTCCGCCATAGCGGAATTCGTCCGTCATGAATCCCGTGGCGACGACCAGGCCCAGGCCCGCCCCGCCACCGTTGCCGCCATCGTGCGCCACGGCAAAGTCGCCTAACGCACCGGCGTAGAGCGCTGTCGCCCCCTGCAGCGAATTCAGGGTCTCCGGATCGATGAAGTCCGGGTTGTCCGCGTCCAGCAACCGTTCGGTCGAGCACGCGGCGGCAACGAGTGCCGCGGCGCACGCGAATCGCGTTAGGCAACGACGCATGCTAGAAGCCCAGGTTGAAACGCGCGAGGTACATGCGTGGCTGAGCCAGCTGCACGAAATTGTAGTTCGGCCCATCGAGACCGGCCGTATTGTTTTCCGGATCCCAGCTCTTGAAGCGCGTCCACGTCGCCAGGTTACGCGCCGTGAGTACCAGCGTCGCGGAAGCGATGCGAGCGCCCGCAAGCCAGCGTTGCGGCACGGCGAACGCCGCTGATACTTCGCGCAACTTCAGAAAGTCGGCATGCTCCGCGTAGGCGCCGAAGGCACGCGTGCCAACGATGGCCTTCGCCTGTTCGCGCTGGTCGTAGTCAGGCACATGCAGCGCCGCGCAGTTCTGCACAAAGACGCACTGAAACAGGCTATTCACATTGTGCGACACGTACCCCGCGCGCAGATCCACCATCGCGGAGATGCGCACGCCCTCGTCGAATAGCGCGAAGTGATTCGACGCCGTCAGCGTCCGCACCGGAACGGTGCTGCCGAGAAACACCGCCGTATCGGTTGTCCACGCCTCGTTGGGATCGATCGCGCCGTTACCGTCCTTGTCGTTGTAGCCGATGAGCTTGGGCCACCAGAGGCCGAAGAGCGGATAGCCGGGCCGGTTCTTATAGCCGAAACCGGCGATGCGCGAAACGCCGGGTGCC
>JBFMFA010000644.1:0-2826 GCA_040753195.1 Gemmatimonadota bacterium
CTGCCCCGACTGCACGCGGCGATCCCAGGCGGCCACGGTTGTGGGAAAATGACCTAACGCCGGCGGTATCTCGCGGGTCGCCTTGTTCCCCATCGCGTGGCAACCTGTGCAACCGCCGGACTTGAGGCCACGGATCCACTGAGCCTGGCTGCGTATGTTAGGCGAGATGCCGTTGCCGTCCGGTCCTGTTCCCGGAAAGTCCTGCGCGTCCGGGACCCTGAGGAGCGAGTACCAATAACCGGCAGGATAATACTGCGCGGCCGCTTGTGCGTTGGGCGCCGGGACGGCCGTGAGATTGACCGTTTCCCCTGGCGCTGACCGCGATTTGGGCGAGTCGACGAGGCCGTAGCCGCGCACCCACACGTCGTACTGCGCGTTAGGCAGGTCGGGGATCAGGTAGCGCCCCTGGTCGTCGGTCACGACGATGCGCACGAACCTGGTGGGCAGGTCGCTCGTTTCCGCGATGACCCACACGCCGGCTTCAGGGCCGCTCGGCCCGCGGACGACGCCACCGATGTCGTCGGAGTCGACGCGCACGGTTTGCGCGATTGCCGTTCCGGTTGCGAGCGTGATTCCGATGAGGACGGGAGCGAAGCAACGCATTGATGTCTCGGCGCGATTGGACCCTGTAACTCACCGCGTAGACGCGCGACCGGCAAGGGGAAAGAACCGCGTGGAGCCAGGTTGATGGTTGCAGCGACTTTTGCTCAGCGTGCTCTACGTTCAGCTTTTTCGTTCCCTCGACCCAGGACCAACATGCCGCCCGCGGCCAAAGCGATCCTGCTCCTCGCCGGATCCAACATCTTCATGACCTTTGCGTGGTACGCGCACCTGCGAAACCTGCGTGCCAAACCGCTGCTGCTGGCGATCGCGGTGAGCTGGGGGATCGCATTTTTTGAGTACGTGCTACAGGTACCTGCGAATCGGATGGGCTACGAGACACTGTCGCTGACGCAGCTCAAGGTGCTTCAGGAGGTCATCACACTCATCGTCTTCGTGCCGTTCGCTGTGCTGTATATGAACCAGCCGGTCAAGACGAATTTCCTTTGGGCCGGATTATGTCTGGTCGGTGCGGTTTATTTCACGTTCCAAGCCTAACGACAAGCTGGAACCGCGGAGAACGCGTGAGACCTTACCGAACGGGTAGAATGCCCAAGCGGCGGAACGTCGAATCCGGCGCCACCGGGGCCAGATCATCCCGCGCTGACGCGTGCAACCACACGATGCCGTTCACGCCGCCGCCGACCGCCTCGCTCCAGTGCGCGAGCGCGGCCTGACGATCCCCGCGGATCGCCGCCAGACGCGCGCGTAACGCCGAGTGACCGCCACGGCCATACCGCGGCGGCGGTCCAACCAGAGAATCAGCCGCCGCGTGTTGTCCGAGACGGGCCAGCGTGACGGCGAGGAGTCCGCGATACTGCATGTCGTCCGGCGCGTCTTCGTGCAGCGACCGGAAGTACGGCAGCGCCTCGCTCCAGCGCCGCTGATCGTAATAGCTGCTGCCTAACCAGTAACGGTGCGCTTCGTGCATCGGGTTGCGCGCGAGCTGATCCGCCAGCCATGTCGCCGCCCGCGCGTAATATGGCGGCGCCTTCTCAGGGAATCCGTGCGCTTCCAGCTCCTCTCCCGCCATGACGAGCATGGCGGCCTGCGACCAGTACGTATCGGGGGGGAGCGCGCTCGCCTCGCGATACACCGAATCGATCGCTTCGGTGCGACCTAACGCGGCAAGTGCGCGCACGTCATGCACCCACGCCGCACGACTGTCGGGGAAGCGCTTGCGCATTTCGCGGTTTGTGGCGACTTCCTCTTCATACCGGCCTAACAAGTGCTGCGCGTGGGTCAGGACATACCAGTAAGGCGCCCACGTCCGCAGCGCGCCGCGATCCGGGTTCACAGCCCGCAACGCCTCGCGCGCCTCGTCGGCCCGGCCGACCGACAGCGCTGTGAAGGCGAGGTTATAGTTGGCGCGTCCGCCGGGAGAGCGAGCGGCTGCCTGACGAATTGCCGTCAGGGCGCGCGGACCGTCGCCGGCCAGCATCGCTTCGATATACTGAATCTCGAGATCGAGGTATGGTGACAGGACGGTGCGTCGCGCGCGAATCGACCGCACCACGGAGTCCGCGCGATCGCGCGCCGAGATGTTCCACATCGAGCGCGCAGCGAGCACCGCCGCCGGCGTGAAGGTCGTATCACTGCGCCAGGCGTTGAGCAGTACATCCACGGCATCGCGGTACTGCTGCCGGTTGTACATCTGCAGGCCGCGCTCGAACTCGAGGTACGTCGCGTAGCGCGGCGGGTTGGGAGCGAGCGTCGCCAGCGTCCCTTCGTCACCGTGGCGCATTGCCACCATCCCCATGAGCCGATCGCGCAGATCGCGAACAGCCGAGGCGATCGAGTCGCGATGCGCGTCAACGGGTGGAATCGACGCGATGGGTGAGCCTTTTACGTCGATCAGCTGCGCCTGAAAACGCACGCGGTCGCCTAACAAATAGTAGTTGCCGGCAACGACGGCTCGCGCACCGGTTTCAGTGGCGAGCTGCTCCACCGAGATGCGAGGTTGTGAATCCACGGCGGCGGCGTCGAGCGCCACGGTCCACGGAACGATCGACGCGCGGCCCGTCTCCTGTAGTCCCTGGGTGAGCCAGTCGCCGGCCAGCCGTCCCCACATCGAGAGCGTGGAATCGCCGGTTTCGTTGCGCAGCACGCTGACGACGATCGGTCCCGGCACCGCTTCCAGGTCGATCGCCGGTGCGCGCCTAACGAACCACGCGCCAGCCAGCGACGCCGCCACGGCGAGCCCGGTCACCGTGGTGAACGCAAAAC
>JBFMFA010000645.1:0-2823 GCA_040753195.1 Gemmatimonadota bacterium
GGCTCACAACGACGTCGCTAACTGACTACGCATCGAGTCGCGCGCAATCACAGTGAGCGACGAACCTAACGCGAGGGGTAGAGGCACAATTCCCGCGCGGGGCTCGTGGTTCCGGTCACATATTCGTCCACGGACCGGAGCCCGTCTTTGAGACCACGATAGTGTACGAGCTTGAGCGCCTGCTCCAGGGTGAACCAGCCGTATTCAGAGTGCTCTACGGGATTCAGATGCACCGGGGCATCATCCACCACCGCCGCGTACACGCCGATCACCTGCATCATCGAGAAGCGCCGGTTGTAGATGATGTATGCATGCTCCGCCGCCCAGATCTCCGATGCACGTAGACCGTAGAGATCCAGCTCGCGATGCACGGCTGCGGTGATCGGTTCGTCCTCGCGCGTGAACCCGCTGGGGATCTGCCAGAACCTGCCGCCGTTGAAGTGTTTGTTGGCTTTCTCGACCGACGTGTGCAGCAACAGGAACACAACACCGTTAGGCGTCCGTCGATACGCCCACACATCGAAGACGTTAGGATCGAGCTGCATCATTCATGAAGGGTAGGTTGTTCGGACCTTCGGAGTAAAACAGCATGTCACAATCACCCGGGCATATCCCAGCATCCGAACCCGGAGCGCGACTTGTGACGTTGGAGATCGCTGACCCGCATGGGGGGACTCCGCGCAGGATGATGCCAAGGCCGCTTCTCTGCCGGCAAACTTGCGCATTCGGCGCTCTCGCTGGTAGGCTCTCGGAACCCACTCGAGACGCTATGCGGATACGCTTCGTTGTCCTCGCCCTGACCGCGCCCGCTGCAGCTGAGCAGGTGGCAGCGCAGCAGCAGCAAGACTCACTGATGGCGCGATTCAGCAGACAGTCGCAGGCCGCCGAGGCGCGTGGCCTTGCCGAACCGTTCAAGGGCGTAACGACCGGCGGCACGCCACGCGTGGGTCTGTTCGGTTTGCGATCGACAGGCGTCTCCACTGCGCCTGTTGTCGCGGCCGCAACGCAATTTCTCGGCACGCTCACGCCACCGCAGCTCTCGAAAACCGCGTTCGCCGTCGACGATCCCGAATGGCGCAAGTGGATGAACCAGCATTTCTATGTGCGCCAGGGAATCGCTTTCAAGGACATGACCGACGCTCAGCGTGAGGCAGCGTTAGGCATGCTCGGCGCGTCGCTCAGTGCAAAGGGACTCAAGCTGACACGCGACATCATGCGTCTCAACCACACGCTCGGCGAATTGAACAACAACAACTTCGTCGAATATGGTGAATGGCTCTATTGGATCACAGTGATGGGTCAGCCGTCCGAAACGGAGCCGTGGGGATGGCAGCTCGACGGCCATCACGTGATCATCAACTACTTTGTGTTAGGCGATCAAGTCGTCATGACGCCCATGTTCGTCGGCTCCGAACCGGTGACGGCAGAGTCAGGGAAGTACCGCGGCACGACGATCCTGCAGGAAGAACAGAACGCCGGCCTCGCGCTGATTCAGGCTCTGGATGACGTACAACGGCGAGCGGCCATCATTGAAGTGTCAAAGACCGGCAACAACAACCTCACCGAAGCGTTCAGAGACAACGTCGTCCTCGATTACGCTGGTGCGCCCGTCCGAAACTTCACACCAGCACAGAAGGAGCGTCTGGTCGAGCTGATCGCGCTCTTCGTGAACAACATGCGAGAAGGACACGCGAAGGTCCGTATGGCGGAAGTCGTGCAGCATTTGGATTCGACGTACTTCGCGTGGATCGGCGGCACCGACAAGGACGCGGTCTTCTATTTCCGGATCCACAGCCCGGTAGTGCTCATCGAGTTCGACCATCAACGTCCGGCGAACCTGCGGCACGTCTACGGGAATCAGCCCACACGGCAGCATATACACGCCGTCGTGCGCACGCCTAACGGGAATGACTACGGCAAGGATCTACTCCGCCAGCACTACCAGCGCCATCCACATCCACACTAGCGAACGCATTCACTGCGCCGCGTCGTTGATATCACGCGTCTCCAGAGTGCGTTTCGCGTAACCGTGTGCGGCTACGCGGATCATTGCACGGCCCACGTTCACCGACGTGGTCACATACCGAGGGAAAAAGCGCCGGAGCAGCGGAAATAGCGGCCGCGTCACATCGTAGAATGTCTGCTACAGTCGTGTGCTTGAGCGCACACCTTTCATTGGCTGGATGAAACCAGGCCGGAACATGTAGGCGTTGGGGAACAGGCGCATGAGGTCGTTCTCCGTTTTCCCTTTCACGCGTGCCCACATAAAAGGCCCCTTCTCGCTGCTGTCCGTCCCTTGGCCGCTGACGTAGCAGAACGTCAGTTGGGGGTTCAACCGCACGAGCAGCTTCGCCACGTTCATCGTTAGGTCGTACGTGACACGGCGGTACGCCTCCTCGCTCATACCTGCCGCCGACACGCCAAGGCAGAAGAAGCAGGCGTCGACGTTCGATACGCTGTCGCGCTTGTCGCCCAGGTCGGTGAGATCGCTCAGTACCAGCTCGCGAAACTTCGCGTGTGTGATCCCGGAGGCGCGGCGGCTGACGCTGAGAATTGACCGCACGCGCGGATCTTCCAGGCATTCGAGCGTCACTCCGCGCCCGACCATCCCCGTTGCGCCAAAAACGATGACGTTCATGTCAGCGGCTGTGTGAACCGGGCACGTGATCGATGCCGATCTGCACGGTTCGCGTGGCGAGGAAGATTTCGCGCAGGAACATTACCAGGCCGACGATGAACGCGAACATAGCGGCGACGAACAGGGCACCGACTACTCGAGATGCATCCACGGTGAGAAAGGCACCGATGAAGAGAACGGCGATG
>JBFMFA010000646.1:0-2823 GCA_040753195.1 Gemmatimonadota bacterium
GATCTTGATCCGACCCCTTACGCGAGGGCGGGGCTCAACCCATGCAGCGGATGCCGGCCGGCAAACAGCGCATTGCTCACCTGACGCATGGAGTCCTCGTACCAGAAGCCGACGCTGTGAAATGGCGTCGGCGTGGCGAGGAACGCCCAGCCGTCTGCCGCTCGGCGCGCGCCTTCGGCGGCGTCGAGGGACGCAACCGGTGCCGCAACGATCACGCGCGCTGGGTTGTGTACACGCGCCTCGGTCACCAACCTAACGAGTTCGGACGAGCTCTCGAAGCCGTCGTTCACGAGAGGAATGGTGCGACCCTGGAAGAACGCAATGGGAGTGATCGGCGGGAGCTCATGGGCGAAGGTGAGTCGCAGCACATCAGCGAGCGCAACCGCAACGTCCGCTGCCTGCGGGCGTAGAGCGAGCACCACGACATCCGAGCGTTCCGCAAAATCTTCGAGCACCGTGGCGAGCAACTCGCCAGCTGTTCTGTGATCGCTGAATCGAAACACAGTCCCTTCGTGAATGCGTCTGCGCTGAATGTTCGAATTCTCGAGAGCGATGGCAGCTATCCGACTTCCGACATCTTGTCAGGGAATCTCCCACTGTTAACCGAGGCGGCGGCTGGTCAGTCGATTCAGGAATTTGTCCAGTTCGCCACCCACCACAACGATTAGGCCGAACATGAGGATCACACCCCACTGCGAAGCGCTGATGGGAGCGAGGTCGAGGACGCGTTGCATAAAGGGCACGTAGAGTGCGGCCAGGTGCGCCACCGTAACGGCGAACATGCTCGCATACAGAACGCGATTCGAGAATAGCGGGATGCGCAGGATCGAACGATCCAGCGAACGGCAGTTGAACGTGTGATAAAACTGCATAACGACCATCTGCGTGACCGCGACGGTCCTGGCGAGCGTCATGTCGCCCGTGGTCTGCAGCGTGTACCAGAACATGCCTAACGTGACCGTCGCGAGCACCGCCCCAACCCCAGCGACGCGCATAACCAGACGACGTGTGAGAACGCCTTCGTGGCGTGGCCGCGGCGGCCGTCGCAACAGATCCGGCTCGCCCGGTTCGAAGGCCAGCGCCACGTCCTCGAGGCTGTCGGTCACGAGGTTGATCCACAGGATCTGTGCCGCCGTGAAGGGAAGCGGCCATCCCGCCAGTACGGTGACGATGATCGCCAGGATCTCGCCGCCGGCCGTGGACAGCAGAAAGAAGGTTGCCTTGCGGATATTCGCGAAGACCACCCGCCCTTCCTCAATCGCTGATGTGATCGTCGCGAAGTTGTCGTCAGCGAGAACGAGATCGGATGCCTCACGCGCGACGTCGGAGCCTGACTTTCCCATGGCGATGCCGAGGTGCGCCGCGCGCAACGCCGGGGCGTCATTCACACCGTCGCCTGTCACTGCCACAACCTCGCCGCGCTCTTTGAGCTGCTGCACAATGCGCAGCTTGTGTTCCGGGGTGACGCGCGCGTACACGTTGACGTCTTCGAGTGTCCGCGCCAACTCGGCATCGGCGAGCCGCTCGATTTCATGACCGGTGACGACGCGGTCACCCAAGCCAAGCGTGCCGCCGATGGAACGCGCCGTTTCGGCGTGATCCCCGGTGAGCATGAGCACGCGGATTCCTGCCGTGTGCGC
Organism: Gemmatimonadota bacterium; assembly: GCA_040753195.1. Taxonomy (GTDB): domain Bacteria; phylum Gemmatimonadota; class Gemmatimonadetes; order Gemmatimonadales; family Gemmatimonadaceae; genus DASYRX01. The sequence goes on from JBFMFA010000646.1 coordinate 1,641, forward strand.
ATCGCGTATGGCCACAATGGCCTCGGGGCGCGGCGGATCTTCCATGCCGATCAAACCCGCGAAGACGAATTCGTCACTCAGCGATTCACTCGTTATGCGCCGCTCAGACGTACGGCGGTACGCCATTGCGATGACGCGCAGCCCTTGGCGGGCGAATGTAGCGGCGGCGGCGAGTGCCACGTCGCGTCGCAGCGGAATTTCTCCCTGCGCCGATAGCTCGCTCACGCAGCGAGTGAGTACGATCTCAGGCGCCCCCTTCAAGTGTTCGACTAGCCCGTTCGGCGACTCTCGCAGGGAGAGCATCAAGCGCCGCTCGGATTCAAACGGAAGCGCGTCCAGCTCCGGATGATGCTTGCGTAGCTCGGAAGGGACGACAGCACCCTTTATCGCCGCGACGAGAAGCGCGACATCGGTCGGATCGCCTGCGACGTGCCCTGCCTCGACGTGCGCCGCATCGGCCTCACTGGCCAGCACACCGACATGCAGCAGCGCCATCAGGGGACGCGAATCGGAGGCGAGGACCTGCGTGTTGTCGCGTTGAATCGTGCCTTCGAGCGCATATCCGGTGCCGGTCACGTCGTAGCGCTCGCCGCCTGCCCAAAGCGCTTTTACAGTCATCTCGTTCTTAGTCAGCGTTCCTGTTTTGTCGGAGCCGATCACGGTGGTGCTTCCCAACGTCTCCACCGCCGGCAGCGCACGGATGATCGCGCGGCGACGCGCCATTCGCCTAACGCCGACCGCGAGGGTCACCGTGAGAATGACCGGCAGGCCTTCGGGGATGGCCGCCACCGCCAGCGCGACGGCGGTGAGGAAGATCTCCGCTGGCGGCAGCGCGCGCAGAATCCCAATGACCAGCACGCCGGCAGCCAGCGCAAGAATCGTTAGGCCCGCACGGCGGCCGAACTTGGCCAAGGTTTCCTGAAGCGGTGTGGAGGTCTGGCCCACCGAACGCATCACATGGGCGATGCGTCCGAGTTCTGATGCGGCGCCCGTACGCACCGCGTAGCCGCGACCGCGGCCATGGACAATCGTCGTGCCGGCGAACAGCATGTTGGTCTGATCGCCGGGTAAGACGTCGGCGTTAGGCAACGCGGCGGGCGTTTTGTCTTCCGGGACGGACTCCCCGGTCAGTAACGACTCGTCGACAGCCAGTCCTTGCGCTTGTGTGAGTCGCATGTCGGCG
>JBFMFA010000647.1:0-2823 GCA_040753195.1 Gemmatimonadota bacterium
TGCGTCACCGCTTGTTATGCAGCAAACAACATCCCGACTGTCGGCGCGCGTTGGCAGGGTCGTTCACTGAGACCCTTCCACTCATCCGACGGCAGCGGTTGGGACACACGCCCCGGCGCCAACATCCTCAAAGGGCGCGAGATGGCGTGGCTTCGCATCGAGCGCTACTACGAAGGCGGCGAAGACGGCAGCGCCGATTTCGAGACGCGCTTCCTCCCGATGATGTGTCAGCACTGCGGCAACGCACCATGCGAAAGCGTCTGCCCGGTCTTCGCGACGTACCACGCGCCGGATGGTCTCAACGTCCAGGTCTACAACCGCTGCGTCGGCACGCGCTACTGCTCCAACGCGTGTCCGTACAAAGTCCGTTATTTCAACTGGCACGGCTACGGCGTCGCGGAACGTCGCCAATACGCGTTCCCGGAACCCCTGAATCTGCAGCTGAACCCGGATGTCACAGTCCGCGGCGTCGGCGTCATGGAGAAGTGCACCTTCTGCGTGCAACGCATCCGTGAAGCGGAAAATCGCGCCAAGCTCGAGAATCGTGAGGTTGCGCCTGACGAGTTCACGACGGCGTGCGCGCAGGCGTGTCCGTCGCGCGCGATCATCTTTGGTGACGCGGCGGACGCGAATTGGACCATGGCCAAAACGATCGACGATGCGCGGCGCTATCACGCGCTCAGCGATCTCAACACATACACAGCTGTCGTGTACCTCAAGAAGGTGACACATCCGCGTGGTGAAGCCGCAACGACTCCCGCGACGCCCGCACCAGCACCGCCGCCGGGAGGAGCGCGCTGATGGCGACTCTCGCGCACCCCGTGAACGACAAGCGGCCTAACGTCGCGTCGGCGAACGTCCAGATCCCGGGGATCAAGGATTATTCGGAAGTCGATCGCGACATCGCCGGCACGCTCAAGCCGTCGCTGGGATGGTTCGGCGCGTTAGGCGTCGCGATCGTCTGCTTCTTGTGGGGCGCCGGCACCTTCGTCTACCAGATCTACTGGGGACTCGGCAACGCCGGGTACAACCCGCCGGTGATGTGGGGCGTCTACATCATCAGCTTCGTCTTCTGGGTCGGTATCGGCCACGCCGGCACGCTGATCTCCGCGATTCTGTATCTCTTCCGCGCGGGATTCCGAACGACGATTTACCGTTGCGCCGAAGCGATGACGGTCTTCGCCGTCATGACCGCCGCGCTCTTCCCGATCATTCACATCGGCCGGCCATGGAAGTTCTTCTGGCTGATTCCGTATCCGAACTGGCGGCTCATCTTCCCGAACTTCAAGAGCCCGCTCGTTTGGGACGTGTTTGCGATCACCACGTACCTGACGATCTCGTCGACGTTCCTGTACGTCGGTCTCGTTCCCGATATCGCTGTTCTGCGCGATCGTGAGACGAACCCGCTGCGCAAGCGGATCCTCTCGATTCTTTCGTTAGGTTGGCGCAACTCCGAGCCTGAGTGGCGTCACTTCGCGCGGATGTACCTGTTCCTCGCGGCGTTCTCCACGCCTCTGGTGTTGTCGGTGCACTCGGTCGTGTCGTTCGACTTCGCGATGGCGCTCACGCCGGGATGGCACGCCACGATCTTCCCGCCTTACTTCGTTGCCGGCGCCATTTTCTCCGGCCTCGGGATGGTCTTCACGATCATCATTCCGATCCGAAAGTTCTTCAACCTGAAGCATATCGTCACGGTCAACCACCTCGACGCGGCGGCGAAGCTCTGCCTCGCGACGTCGCTGATCGTTGGCTGTGCGTATCTCATCGAGTTCTGGGTCGCGTGGTACTCCGGCGTCGAATACGAGCAGACCTACTTCTGGAACCGCGTTTTCGGTCAGTGGTGGTGGGCCGCGTGGATCATGCTCACGTGCAACATGGTCCTGCCGTTGTCGCTCTTCTCGCAGAAGCTGCGACGCAACGCCTCGTGGCTCTTCATCCTGTCGATCTTCATCAACCTCGGCATGTGGTTCGAGCGCTTCGTGATCATCGTGCCGTCGTTGTCACATGAGTTCGAGCCGTGGCAATGGGGGACGTATGTGCCAAGCTGGGTCGACATTTCGATTCTGGTCGGCAGCTTCGGCTGGTTCTTCATGTGGTTCCTGCTCTTCATCAAGCAGCTGCCGGTGGTGGCGATCGCGGAAGTGAAGGAGATCATTCCGCCGCGATTGCGATCGCACAAAGTGCCTGACGACGTGGACGTGGCCGGCCATCACTTGAAGTACGGCACCGACACGCCAGGAGAGTTCGAATGAGGCGCGGTGTCGTGGCCGTCTATCGCGAGCTCGACGCTCTGGTGGAGGCGATCGAAGGTCTGCGCAAGAACAACTTCACGCAGTTTACGGTCTTCACGCCGACGCCTCGGCACGAGATCGAGGATGCGTTAGGCAATCCGTCGAGCCCCGTTCGGCGGTTCACGTTGATCGGTGGCTTGTTGGGCGTGACATTTGGTTATTGGGTGGCGGTATGGACGTCCGAGTACTGGCCGCTGGTGGTGGGTGGCAAACCCTTCGCGAGCTGGATTCCGTACACGATCATCGGCTTTGAGCTCATGGTCATGGTGGGCGGCCTGGCGACGGTGGCCGGCATGTTCACGATGTCGCGCATTCCCAAGATCATCCGAACCACTGGCTTCGATCCACGTTTCACCGGCAACGAGTTCGGGATTTACGTGGAAGCGGCGCCGGAGCGATTGAAGGACGCCGACACACTGTTGCGCTCGCACGGGGCAGTGGAGGTGCGAGATGAGTCGTAGATCAGCGGGTCAAGGGTCAGGGGTCAAGGGTCACGGGGGCTCGTCATCCGCGTTGCTCGCCGTGACCCGTG
>JBFMFA010000648.1:0-2821 GCA_040753195.1 Gemmatimonadota bacterium
TCGTCTGGGAGTGCAGACCCATTTGGAACGGAGCGATGCTGCAAAGCGAACCAGGGCGCGCGTCGCCGTACATAACGACAAACAGGCCAACGGGCAGAAACAACGCTCCTGACAGCCGCAGGCCAACGTTCCGCATACCGCGCGCGTTCACGATGCGATGTGACTCGTCCATGAGCCCCTCGCGGGGAATACGAGGCTGCAACACGTAACCGCCCCCTCAGCCTTGGCTATTTCGCTGCATGGCGTGCGAATCACTGATATGCCGGCGTTCTCCAGGCGTTCCGCTGTGCGCGGCAAGTGCGCGGGATAAATGACGCTCGCCCCGACGAGTAGCGCGTTGGCCCCGAAAGGCTCGCGCTGGTCGACATCGATGAGGTCGCTGTCAGCGAACGCGTTAGGGTCTGTCCATGCTCGATTGATGAGCAAGCGATTCGCACCAACGGCGGTCACCGCGCTTTTGAGATGCAGGCAACCTGTGACGTCCACAGGAACGACGCGATAATCGAAGGGTGCAACTATGGACTGCAGTTGTGAGATTGCTTCGCTGTTGGTGCGCGTCGATCGCCCGACGTACAACACGTGTCCGACCTTGAGCACATCGCCGCCGTCCAGCGTTGCTGGCGGCTGGAGTTGCTCGAGCGGCCGGTAGTTGCTCAGTACCTGCGCGATGCTCGCGGTTTCTGCGCGCCGCGAAACTGCACCAGGCCGCGTTATGACGGCGACTTCATCGAGTACAACCGCAGCGTCTTCGACAAACACGGCGTCGGGGAGATTTGGTGCCTCGGGAGCACGGACGATGGATGCGCCGAGGCCGCGCAGCGCCTCTTCGTAGGCGCGATGTTCGTTGCGCGCCGCCGCGACGTCGAGTGGCTGACGTTGCACATGCGTGCGTTCGCCGGCCGCGAACGATGCGCTGATGGCGCGAGTAACGGCTACCAGTGAAGCGGCGTTAGGCTGCGACACGGTGATCTGGTTCACCCGATAGGTGGACGGTTTTTTCGGAACGAGTTCTTCACGGCGATCTTGCCATTCCGGATTGTGAACAGGTCGCAACCGTTGACCTCCACGCGCCTGCCATCCGACAACGTTCCAGTGAACGTCCACTCGGAAACGCCGCGGTCGCCGGTCGCATAGTGCCGAGCGTCACCCCAATGCGCATCGGGATACTGTGCGAAAACAGCGGCGAACGCCGCGCGCACGGCGTGCGGTCCTTCGCTACGCTCGCCATTGACGAAGTTCCCGGCTGACGCCTCGAATACGCAGTCCTCCGTCATCATCGACAGGAGAGTGTCGCAATCGTGACGGTTGAAGGCATCGGCAAAGGCCTGCAACAGCTGCTCTGACTTTTGATCGTTCGTGGACACGGGCGTCGTTAGGCGTTGTTGGGAGACATTCGCGACCGCGCGTCGCGGCGATCAAGGGACTGCGAAAAGTTAACCGTCACGCACCTGACGGGTATGTCCAGCCGCGGACACCGAAGTCTCAATCTCGCCGACGGTGATGGTGCCGAACGCGCTCGGTGGAGCGAGGACTTCGCCGTAGGCATGCCGGCATCCGGGCGAGGCCTCCATGTACGCACGCGTCGGCCCGCTGATCTCGCCTACCAGCGCGCCACACCCGATACACCTAACGAAATTTATGGAACGGCGTTCCTTGTTAGGCGGAGGTCATCGGCTACGGATACGCCGCGACCACACTGCCGCGCGCGTCAAGGAATGCGAGCCGCGCGACACCAAGTGAATCCACTGCTAAACGCACTCGGACGCGGCCCTGGGTATCACGAAGCTCGAGCTTGGCCATGCGGTCCTCACTGCCGAGAAAAAGTCGCGCCGTACCCTGGACGCGGTTGCGTGCGAGAAGGCGCTGTCGCTCGAGGCTATCGCGCACTGGACCCGCGGGCGCGTTCGTGACTTGCGCCGCCAGCGCGAACTGCTGCTCCAACGGCTCGCCTACAGGTCGATCCCACACACGAACACCGGCGGATCGGAGTCGGCCATTGTCCTGGTACTGCACCGCAACGACCTGGTTCTGCTGCCATTGATCGAACGACAGATGACCAAAGGCTCGGTACGTCGAATCCGTTGCCGCTCCCTCGTAGATCAGGCCTCCGACTTCGTCCCCGCCTTCATTGTAAAACAGCAGTCCCGCGCTGCGCCCGCGCCCCACAAATGACTGAGGGTATTCCCGGTCACTGAACCGCGCCCCTGGCAACCGCTGACCATTCGACAGCACGAGCGCCAGTCGCCCGTTTGCGTCCACGATATTGATGCGTTCAACGGTGAGTACCGTGGGCTGCTGGCGTGTGAACCCAGACATGAGAAGCACGACCACGGTGGCCAGCAAGGTGACGTTGGCAAGCACGAGCCAGCGATGAAACGAAGACTGTGGAACCGGCATACGGGCCTTGTGCGAAGGGTCGTGGGTTGCTGCTGCTGCCTAACGAAGTTTGTTGATGCTCAAGAGTTACTACGGTATCCAGTCGTAGTTTAGAACGAACGGATGCTCCAGACCGTGACCAACAGCGGACGTCCCCTCGCCGCTCAGGCCGTGCAGCTCTCCAGTGGTGGACCCTGGTACGACCGAGTACGCCTCCTTCGCCACGCCGCTCTCGAATTTCCCATTGCGCTGCAGCACAAAACTGCCGCTCTTCCCTTCGATGCGCCCGACGACGCGCTCGAGTCCGACGAACGTGGCCGAACCGTCGTTGCGGTACATCATCAGGTATTCGACGTGGCTTTCGCCCTCGATGTCGCCCGTTAGGGTCTTGCTGACTGTCGCCCGGGTAAGTCGCGGAAGGCCCTCGCCTTCGCTGTATGGTTTT
>JBFMFA010000649.1:0-2820 GCA_040753195.1 Gemmatimonadota bacterium
CCGGCGCCGACGCTACCCTCAGCAATCCCGTTAGGCTGCGCACGCTCACACGCGTCGTATGCCATGCTCGCCGTCGGACGCGCAGCGAACTTCCCGAGCGGCGCGAGATCAAACACCGCCGCGGCGGGAACAATCGGCACCACGCCGCCGGCTATCGGAAACCCGCGCCCGCGCTCTTCCATCCAGCGCATCACACCCGCCGCGGCATCGAGTCCGTACGCCGATCCGCCGGTGAGCAAAATCGCGTCGACGCGTTTGGCGATGTGATCCGGCGTCAGCGTCGCGACTTCGCGCGTAGCCGTTGCTCGTCCCACAATGGCAGCCGCGCCGCGCAACACATAGTCCGCCTCGATCGCGCGTATGACGGTGAGTCCGGTCCCCCCAACCTCGTCGGTGGCATGGCCCAGGGCCACACCTAACGAGGAGAAATCGCTCGAGCTCACGCGGGCGGCGGTGGAGTAGCTGTCTCGGGCTTCGTTTGGGCGCAGTTCTTACAGCGGGTCACCCCGCGCATGTTGCAGATCTGACATACGAACGTGCCGCAACCGTCGCATGGGTACCCTTCAGACGCACGTTCCTCGCGGCCGCATGCCCGGCAGATCATGTGATCGTGTTCTTGCATCTCGGTCATTGAGTTCGCTGTCGATCAAGGAGTCAGACCCCTTGATTCTATAGAGTCGCGAGCGCCAGCGCGCGACGCAAATCGTCGAGGCTGAACGGCTTTCCAATCACCGGTCTTCCGGACGCCTCGAGGAAGGACTGTGTGTCCTCGGCGGCGTCACCACCCGTGATGAACACAATGCGCCCCGCCAACGCTGCGTCGCGCGCGATCAATTCCCGGTACAGCGCGTCACCAGCCATGTCGGGCATCCGCAAATCGAGCAGAATCAAGTCGAAGGACCGGCTGCGCAGACGCTCCAGCGCTTCGCGGCCGGACGCGGCGATCTCCACCAGATGGCCTAACGAAGTCAGATAGCGCGCCACGGCGGTCCGGATGGCGGGTTCGTCGTCGACAACCAGCACCGCTAACGACACGCCCTTCGGGGCAACCGGCTCCTCAGTCTGAGCCGGAGAGGCCTTCGGCGGAGACACCAGCGCGCCGCGCTCGCGCTCATAACGAGCAACGCGTTCGCGTAGCTGGCGCTCTTCGGTGATGTCGCGCACGACGGCCAACGCTCCGGCAACCCGGCCTTGCACGTATAACGGCGCCGCGATCACATGCGCCCACCGCGGCTCGCCACTGGCCGCGAGGTAGCGGACGTCGCCTTGCTGCCTAACGCCATGCAGCGCGCCGACAAACAGCCCCCAGACCATATCGCGGTCGTGCGGATCGACAAAGACCGTGAAGTGATCGCCGATCACGCTGTCGCGCGTGCGGCCTGTCGCGCGCTCAAAGGCCACGTTCACGCTATTGAGGTTTCCTTCCTCGTCTACGGTGCAGATCGCGTCCGACGTGATCTCCACGAGCTGCTCGAGGCGCGCCTCAACCTCGGCGACAGCGCTGGCACGGTTGCGTTCATCGGTCACGTCGCGTGCGACGCACAAGGCGCCTACGACGGCGCGCCCCTGCCGCAACGGAGTCATGATGACCGACAGCGTGCGTCGCATGCCGCTGCGTCGCGCGGCGCGACATTCGAATCGCCGAACCACTCCAGCCAGCGCATCGCGTGCGTAAGCGGTCACCCGGTCCACGTCCTCGCTGTCGAGGAACGGCACGATGCTCCGGCCGAGAAGATCGTCGCGTGACGCTTCGAGCAGCTGACACGCGGACTGATTCGCCGACGTCACCGCGCCTCGCGCGTCGAGCGTGAAAAGGGCGTCGTTGACCGTGTCGAACAGGTTGCGATAGCGCGCCTCTGTCTGCGCAACGGCGTCGCGCGCCCGGCGCTCTTCGGTCACGTCACGCATGGCAACGACCACGCCTGTGGTACGATCGCCTTCACGCAACGGCGCGAGACTCACGGCCGCCACACGCCGCTCGCCATCGCCACGCACAATTAGATACTCGCGGCGCTGCGATTGAGTACTTCCCGCAGCTCCAGCGCCACCGCCGAGCGCTGCACCGCCTGTCGCCGCCATGTGTACGTGCGACTTCACTTCGTCGCTTGTCTCCGGAATTACGAGATCGGATATCGATACGCCGACCAGTTCTTCGCGTCCCAGCAACTCCGCAGCGGCGAGGTTGGCGAATGTGATGACGCCATCCGGGTCAGCGATGAGCAGCGCATCGACGGCTGACTCTACGACGAGGCGATTGCGTTCGCTCAGGGAACGCGTTGCGGTGATGTCGTCGAAAGTGACTATCGCGCCGCCGTTAGGATGCGGCGCCGCCGTGACGTCGAAGACGCGGCCGCGCGCCGCAGAGGACAGCGTCGCGCGAACGAGACGCCCTTCGCGTGCGACGCGTTCGATGGGCGCCTTTTCATCGTTGTCGCGACGCTCGTGCAAAACCGCTTCGTAGAACGAACGGCCCACGAGCTCGCGCGGCGTATCGGAGCCTGCAAGCTGCACGGCGCGCGAGTTGTAGCGCATGATCGCGCCATTGTCGTCGACCACCACCATCCCGACGCCGATCGCGTCAAAGGTGGCCGTCCATTCTCGCGAAGCGTCGGTGATTTCCTCAAAGAGGCGCGCGTTGACGATGGCGACGGCGACCTGGTCGGCGAGTCGCCGGAGCACGCGTGCGTCTTCGTCGGTGAAAGGGGCCTCGCGATTGAAGACCGTGAGCACACCGATCGTCCCGCGCGCGGTGACCAACGGCACGACCAGGAGCTTTTCGATCGCGGTGACCTCATACGCCGGACGATAGGCGCCCGGATG
>JBFMFA010000650.1:0-2817 GCA_040753195.1 Gemmatimonadota bacterium
TTCACGCGTTCGACGGGGAAGTCGCTCCCATTGGGGATGATCACGCCGGTGTTGAGCAGCGTGCGCCAGGCGTAGGCGCCTAACAAGCGCACGGGACCGATGCGATTACCGGCCCAATACATGTCGCTCGTCTGGTGGCTCGCCTGCATCGACGGGATCACGCCAAGCTGCGCGAATCGCGGGATGTCGTCCGAGTGAACGATCTGCGCGTGTTCGATGCGGAAGCGGTGGTCGGCGACCGGCACTTCGCGCAGCGCGGCTTCCATCTCATCGAGCACGACGCGATTGCCGCGATCGCCGATGGCGTGCACGTTGACCTGGAATCCCTTCGCCAGTGCCTTCACGGCCACCGACTTCACGCGACCTTCGGGGACGAGCAGCAGGCCGCGATGGTTGGGCTCGTCGCTGTACGGTTCGATGAGCGCCGCGCCGCGCGAGCCTAACGCGCCGTCGGCGCTGATCTTTATGGCTTTGATCCAGAGTCGGCCGTCGTACAAACCGCTCTGTGGTCCGCGGGTGAGGTAATGATCGATGGCCGCGTCGTCGTTGGCCACCATGATGTAGTTGCGCAGCGAGTATTGCCCTTCTTTGGCCAGTTCCTCGAATACGTCGATGACGCCTTTGCCGACACCGGCGTCATGCACGCCCGTTAGGCCCCACTTGTTCGTCTCCCTGATCGCGGCGAGCGTGGCCGCGCGCATCTCCTCGCGTGACGCCGGCGGTATCACGCGGCCGACGAGGCCCATCGCGCGATCGACCAGCACGCCGGTAGGTTCTTTGTTCGCGGCGCGCTCGATGCGTCCGCCACTGGGGTCCTGAGTGGCCGCCGTAACGTTCGCCGCCTTGATCGCCGCCGCGTTCACGAGCGCTGCGTGACCATCGATCCGCGTTAGGTACACGGGATGATTCGGAACGGCTTGCGAAAGCTTCTCGTGCGTCGGGAATCGTGTATCACCCCAATCGTTTTGATCCCAGCCGCGGCCCGTGATCCACGTCCCGGGCGGCACTTGTCGCGCGCGCTCAGCGACACGCGCGATGACCTGGTCGTATGACGTCGTGCCGACGAGGTCCACGGTGCGCAGAGCTGTCCCCAAGCCGAGCAGGTGTACGTGCGCGTCGATCATCCCGGGGATGACAGTCTGCCCCTGGGCGTCGAGCACGCGCGTGTTGTTGCCGCGATATGTGAGCGCGGCGCGTGCCGGGCCCGTGAAGACGACGCGCCCGTTGGCAACGACCATCGCTTCCACGAATGGACGGCTGGCGTCGACTGTATAGATACGCGCGTTGGTGACGATCAGGTCTGCGCTGGGACGTTGAGCGGCGGCTGCCAAGGGCAGGGTAAGCGCGAACAGAAATGGACGAGAGATCGACATAAGCCTCGCTATCGATAACGGCGGAACGGGTCGCGGCGATAATGTACTGTCCTTCGCATGAGCCGTGAAACGCCGACAGGTCAGCCGACTGCAGCGGGGGCGGATAGGGCGCCGGAACGCTGGCGCGTCCTGACGCTGCTGTCCGTCGCCGAATTGTTAGGCATGGCGCTGTGGTTTTCGGCGAGCGCGGTATCGGCGCCGCTGGCAGCCGCATGGGACCTGTCCACCTCGCAATCCGGGTGGCTGACGACGATCGTGCAACTCGGCTTCGTGGCCGGCACCGCGACGTCCGCGCTGCTCAACGTCGCTGACGTCGTGCCTTCACGCAGGCTCTTCACGGCGTCTGCCGTACTCGGCGCGCTGGCGAATGCGGCGCTCGTCGCGGCCCCCGGCTATGCGGCAGCACTCACGTCGCGCTTTCTGGTTGGATTTGCGTTAGCCGGCGTGTATCCGCCAGCGATGAAAATGGTGTCGACGTGGTTCCGTTCCGCGCGCGGATTCGCGGTCGGGACGATCGTCGGTGCGCTCACGATCGGCAAAGCGACGCCGTATCTCGTGCGCGCTCTGGAGGGCGCGAGCGTGCAAACCGTTGTGTGGACGTCGTCGCTCGGGGCCGTGCTGGCGGCGATGCTGGTGGCGCTCTGGTATCGCGATGGTCCGTATCCGTTTGTGCCGCGACCGTTTTCCTGGGCCCTCGTCGGTACAGTCGTTAGGCAGCGCCGCTGGCGACTGGCGACGGGTGGGTACCTGGGGCACATGTGGGAGTTGTATGCATGCTGGACCTGGCTCCCCGTCTTTTTGGCGAGCCGTCTGGGGAGCGGTCCAGCTTCCGGTGTGGCGGCGTTTGCGGCGATCGCGATCGGCGGCCTTGGTTGCGTTTGGGGCGGCGTGTACAGCGACAAGCGCAGCCGCGAGTGGGTAGTGACAGTCGCCATGGCGTTGAGCGGCGCCTGCGCTGCGGTGATCGGACTGACGAGCAGCGGCCCGGCCGCCGTCATGATTGCGCTGGCGCTTGTCTGGGGATTTTTTGTCGTCGCCGACAGCGCTCAGTTTTCGGTACTCGTGACGGAGAGTGTACCGGCGCACGCCGTCGGCACTGCATTGACGTTGCAGGTCTCGTTAGGCTTCCTTCTTACCATGCTCCCCATGCAACTCATCCCGCGAGCCGCAGAACTGATTGGCTGGCGCTGGGCCTTTGCGATGCTGACCATTGGACCGCTCTTGGGGATTGCTGCAATTCGTCGTCTGGTGCCGCGCGCGGTGGCGGCCGAACGCGCCGTGTCGACATGAAAGAGCACGCCGCGATTTTGGTGGCTGCGGCGCTCGCGGCGTGTGCGAGCGATCCTCCGCACGCAGCCGATCTCGTGCTGCGCAACGCCGTCGTGTACACGGTCGATAGCGCCAATCCATCCGCGCAGGCCGTGGCTGTCACCGGCGGCCGCAT
>JBFMFA010000651.1:0-2812 GCA_040753195.1 Gemmatimonadota bacterium
AGGTGAGCGAGTGAGGATTCCCTGTATGCCTGAACGCGTTCTCCGCTACTTCGCCCTCTGCACACTCGCTGTCCTGCTGGAGGGCTGCGAAAGCGCGCCCCCTCCAAGAGCGCCAATGCTCGGCGCCATTGATACACTCGACGCACCGGTGGCTGCGCGAAGTGCCGAGCCTAACGTGACTGTCGGGGCTGACGGACGCGTCTGGCTCTCCTGGCTCGAGGGGGCCGCCGACTCAGCGACCGCGCTCCGCGTCGCGGCCTTCAATGGCACGTCCTGGTCGGCGCCGGCGACCGTCGTCTCACGGCGTGACCTGTTCGTCAATTGGGCGGATTTCCCCTCGCTGCACGTGGCCGAGAACGGCACGCTCGTCGCGCACTGGCTACAACGCAGCGGCTCCGGCAAATACGCATACGACGTCCACGTGTCGCGCTCGAAAGACGACGGTGCCACATGGTCGGAGCCTTTGATCCTGCATCGCGATCGCAATCCGGCGGAACATGGCTTCGTCTCGCTCTTCGCCGGCGCTGGAAGTACGGTCACTGCGGTCTGGCTCGATGGACGAAAGTACCCGGACACCGCCGCACCCGACGAGATGCAGTTGATCTCGACGACGATCGACGCGAATGGCTCGTTAGGTACGGAAACTGTAGTCGACACACGCATTTGCGATTGCTGCCAGACTGATGCCGCGCAAACCTCGCGTGGACCGCTGATCGTCTATCGTGATCGCAGCGACGCCGAAATCCGCGACATCTACGCCGTTCGGCGTGATAGCGCGTCCTGGACCACGCCGACTGCGGTTCATGCCGACAACTGGAAGATCCCGGGATGTCCGGTGAACGGCCCCGCGGTGGCCGCGCGCGGCGATGTCGCTGCCGTCGCGTGGTTCACGGCGGCCGAAGACACGGCGCGCGTCCGCCTTGCGTACTCATTTGATGCCGGCAACACGTTCAACCCGCCGCTGCGCATCGATGGAGGCATGCCGGTAGGTCGCGTCGATGTGCAATTAGGCGACAGCGGCCAGGCGATCGTGGCATGGCTCGAGCGCACGGACAGCGCCAGCGCCGAAGTGCGGCTACGAGTCGCCGAGCCTAACGGGGCACTCTCGCCGCCGGTGGTGCTTGCGTCGACTGCGGCGTCGCGGGCGAGCGGCTTTCCGCGCATGGCGCTGCAACGCGTAAACGGGGAGAGCTCGCTCATCGTCGCCTGGACCGTGCCGGGGGACTCGTCGCGCGTGCGCGTGGCTCGCGTCCGCCTGCGCTCCACCGAACGAGAGAGCCCATGATCCGTGCGCGTTGGCGCCGCGGCATCATCTTGATGGTGCTCGCCGCAGGGGCCTGCGGCCGGCGTGACAGACCCGGCCAAATCGAAGTCGGCCTGCCGGTTCCGAATTACCACGCTGTCACGTTAGGCGGCGAAGCCGCCTCACTGGCGGATTTGCGCGGTCGTGTCGTGCTGCTGAACGGGTGGGCGACATGGTGCATCCCATGCCAGCGCGAAGTACCAGCGCTCGAGAAGCTCTACAGCGAACGGCGCGCTGAAGGACTCGAAATCATCGGCGTCAGCATGGACGTAAGCGGCACCGACGATCGCGTGCGCCAGTTTATGGAAGCGTATGGTATGACCTACCCGGTCTGGCGCGATCCGGATGACATTTTCTCCGGCGTCTTTCGCGCGTTCGGACTTCCGGCGTCTTACTTGATCGGTCGCGACGGCATTCTCCGCTGGATGCACGTCGGTGAATTGAATCCGGACGCGCCAGCGTTTCGCAGCGCTCTGAACGACGCGCTCGCAGAACCCGCGTCGACGCCCTGACGCGTGCGTCACGTTGCCATCGTCATCTTCGACGAAGTCGAAGTGCTCGACTTCTGCGGACCGTTCGAAGTCTTTGCTGTCACCGGTCGTCGCTCTGGCCTGACGCCATTCGAGGTGCATACCATCGCGGAGCGTGCGCAGCCCGTGTTCGCGCGACACCGGTTGAGTGTGAATCCGACTTACACGTTCAGCGACCCTAACGCGCCGAAACCCGACATCCTCCTCGTCCCGGGCGGCTTCGGCACCCGGCGCGAGATGCACAATCCGGCGATGCTCGACTGGGTGCGTCGCGCGCAGGTCGGCGCAGAGTTTCTGCTCAGTGTGTGCACGGGCGCTCTGATACTTGGCGCGGCAGGTCTGCTCGACGGTCTGGAGGCGACCACGCACTACGGCGCGTACGACGAGTTACGCAAAGCAGCCCCAGGGTGCGTGGTGCGTACGGATCAACGCTATGTCGATACGGGTCGAGTGATTTCGTCGGCCGGCGTAAGCGCGGGAATCGACATGGCACTACACGTCGTGGAGCGCTTGCATGGATCCGAACTGGCGCGTGAGACGGCGCGTTACATGGAGTACGAAGGAAGCTTCGCCGAGGCGGCGCGCCGCGCGTCCTGAAGCTGGCGCGCCGCCGGTGGCGACGTACGCCTAACGCGGTTGATTGAGCAAGGCGTTTACGTCGACGCCGCTCGATCTGAGCCAGCGCTCCCAGTCCGGCCCACGGTCGCGGCGCAGGATGCCGCGCGAGTCATAACGCCGATAGTCGACGTAGTCGCAGCGACGATCGTGGTTGCGGTCCCAGCACCAATCCTGGCCGCGGCGGTACAGCTCGGCGCAGCGACGGTCGTTGCGGTGACGACGGCACCATTCGATGTGACGCTCGCGCTGACGACGCGCCAGCTCGATTTCTCGCGCGCGACGGCGATAGTCGTCGTCATAGCGTCGGCGATCGTCGTCGCGTCGGCGATCGTCGTACCGTCGGCGATCGTCGTACCGTTCG
>JBFMFA010000652.1:0-2809 GCA_040753195.1 Gemmatimonadota bacterium
GCCTCATGCGTCAACAGATCACCGAGAGCCTTCTGCTGGCGGGCCTGGGCGGGATGCTCGGAATGGTCGTCGCGTGGTTGGGCGTCGCAGCGCTCACCGCCTTACGCCCCGCCGATCTCCCGCGCGCGCACGCCATTGAGATAGACGGCACGGTTTTCATTTTCGGCTTCGTCGTTACCACACTCCTCGGCGTCGCGATTGGTTTAAGTCCCGCGCTGCAAGCGGCCCGTAACGATCCACACCTGCAGTTGCAACACGGATCGCGCCGCACGGTCGGGCGACAGCCGCGTCTGCGCCGACTGCTGGTCGTGACGGAAGTGGCGCTTGCGCTCGTGTTGTTGGTCGGCACCGGGCTCTTGTTGCGCAGCTTACAGCAATTCTTCGCAATCAGCGCGGGGTTCGACGCGTCACAAACATTGTCGCTGCAGGTGCAGGTATCGGGGCATCGCTTTGCGGAGAACAGCGCGACGAATCGCTTCTTCGCAAACGTTCTTGATCGCGTCCGACAGCTGCCTGGCGTGGTGCAAGCAGGCCTAACGAGCCAACTGCCGCTGAGTGGAGACGTCGATCTGTACGGTGTTCGTTTTGAGCCGCCGGCGCCAGGGGAGTCGTCGGAGGGGCGCGGCACGTTTCGTTATGCGATATCACCCGGTTACATCGAAGCAATGCGGATTCCGCTCAAAGCCGGCCGTCCATTGACGGAGCAGGACAACGAGAACGCGCCGCGGGTGGCACTGATCAGCGAAAGTCTGGCGCGACGACGCCTACCAGGGATTGATCCCGTCGGGCGTCAGCTGCGCGTGGGCAACTTCGGGCCGTTCACGGTGGTTGGTGTGGTTGGCGATGTGAAACAGCAGTCGCTCGCCATGATGGACGCCGACGCGGTGTACACGACCCCATCGCAGTGGCGCTTTGCCGACAACGTTATGTCACTCGTTGTGCGCACGCATGGCGAGCCGCTGTCTATGGCTTCCCCGATTCGTCAGGCGGTGTGGTCCGTCGATAAGGACCAACCGATCGTACGTGTGGCGACGACGCAAGGATTGCTACGAGAATCCGCGGCCCAGCGCCGATTCGCGCTTATCATCTTCGAGGGCTTTGCCATGACCGCGCTCTTGCTCGCTGCCGCCGGCATCTACGGCGTGCTTGCCGGCAGTGTGGCGGAGCGAGTGCGCGAAATCGGTGTCCGTCAGGCGTTAGGCGCGTCGCGCAGCGAGATTCTCAGGTTGATTTTGCGGCAAGGGGCGGCGCTTACCGGAACCGGCATTGCGATCGGCGTGTTAGGCGCGGCGGCTGGTAGTCGACTGCTGCTTGCACTCTTGTTCGGCGTGTCGCCGCTCGACCCGCTCACGTATGTCGGCGTCGTTATGGTTATGGCCGGCGTGTCGGCCCTTGCCTGCATCGTGCCCGCTGTGCGCGCTTCACGCATTGACCCGGTACGGACGCTCCAGGCCGAGTAATGCAGGAGAGCGTTCGCCTTCTATCAACGCCAAACCGAGGTTGCCGCGAGCGCCGCGCGTGCCGTCCATTTCGCGTCGTCCACACCGCGAATGAAGAGCCAAGCGCTCGTTGCGATCACACCGACTATCGCGAACAGCGCGACGGCCATGAACATCTGAGTGCCGAGCGGCGGCCAGAGATAGGTGAGCCATCCCAATCCGCCGACCATGGACAACACCCCGAGAAAGCGCGGGAGGAATTCGGAGTTGAACAGCAGCCAGCCGCGCAGCAGCGTCTCGAACCCGAAGAAAACGAGTGCGATGGCCGCACCCTGGTTGTTGATCCTGATGAAGAGAAGCGACAACGCCTCGAGCTGCGCCGGTTGCAGCGTTGAGAGATACGACGCGCCGCCGAGCAGGAGCAGCGGCGCATAGTAGAACAGACGCGCCAGCGTTTTGATGCCTGCGCCGGTCAGACCGATGATCGCTGAAAGGCGCGCGACACTGCGATTGACGGGTTTCAACAGATCGTAATAGAGCGCCGTCACGCCGACCTGCGCGACCATCTCGAGCATGAAGATCGTGAAGGCGACGCGATACAACGACTTGTTGGCGAGAATGTTGGCCGCCGTCTTCGAGGCGTCGTCGTAGACGATCAACCCGTCGGCGATGACTGCCTGGGCGATGATCCCGGCGGTGATGACGAATAAATAGAGCGCGGCGAGGATTCGTCCTCGCGTGCTTGGGGACGCTTCGGCCAAGGGGTTTGTCATATGGGATGGCCATACGAGTCGGCCGAGGCCCTGTTTCACGATCGCGGTTGGCAACTCCAGGAGATGCGTATTTCGACGACGTAAGCGGACACTGATCGCCCGAACCAGCCAGGCTCCGTTCCGAGGTTCCTGCGCAAGTTTTTCCGGCAATTCCTGCCGTGCTGGCCGTTCATTCCCGGTACCTTCCCCGAGGACGCGGGCCGCCCGAGTGCTAGACGCACCGCTGTAAGTGCCATCGAGACAACGCGTTCCGCGGCACGGGAGGCAAACCTGTATTGGGGCATCGGGATTGCCGCTGTTTTGCCACGCGCGAAGCGCAGAGGCCTCGCGCTCGGGGCGAGCGGAAGACTCGCGGCCACGCACGTCACGCGGTCAACCGTGCGGGGCCAAGTTTCAGGGGCCGGTCGGGGGTTCACAAAAATGCCTAACGCAATGAACGGAACGGCGGACGTGCGCCCGAACGTGGATGCGCCGCGCATGCCGCCGATGGTGCAGCAACTCGTCGACGCCATTCGCTGTGAGACTCGGCTCGTGCGCGAACTGATTGCCTTTCAGTGGCAACAGCGCGAAGCGATCGCTGCCGGCGACGTGCAAGAG
>JBFMFA010000653.1:0-2798 GCA_040753195.1 Gemmatimonadota bacterium
GGGTTCGCCGAGGGCTGCCGAGAGAGCGCAGCGAAGGGCTTTGCATCTCCGATGGATCGAGCGGATAGAGAAGACGCTATCGATGCCTGGTTGCGTGCGCGAGGCGTGGATCCTTCGTGTGCCGGTGCACTCGCCGAATCCGGCGTGAACGTCACGTCGCTCGATCAACTGGCTGCAAACCTCGACACAACCGCGCTCGGCCCAGCCGTGCGTTGGATTGCCGCGGACTGCGCGACGCGCACGCTACTCGCCGACATGAAAACGGCGGCCTCGCGCATCTACGAACTCGTCGGTGCAGTGAAAGGTTATACGTATATGGATCGCAGCGGGGCCGCCGGAGCTGTCGATGTCGCGCAGGGGCTGCGCGATACCGTTGCGGTGATGCGCTCCAAAGCGCGCGAAAAGGAATGCGAGCTGCGGCTCGACGTGCATGCCGATCTTCCGCCAGTGCATGCGGTCGGTGGCGAGCTGAATCAGATCTGGTCCAATCTGATCGACAACGCGCTCGACGCCGTGCCTAACGGCGGTCACGTCCTCGTTTCAGCGCGAAGCGGAGTGAACGCCATCGTCGTGTCGGTGAGCGATGATGGAGCAGGCGTTCCTGCCGACCTTAGGGAACGTATCTTCGACCCCTTCTTCACTACGAAACCGGTTGGGAAGGGAACTGGCCTGGGTTTGGACATCGCGCGGCGTTTGGCGCGGCGGCATGGCGGCGACATCGAGGTGGAATCGAATGTTCGCGAGCGCCGCACGGAGTTTCGCGTCGAGCTGCCGATCAGTTCACCGTAACGGCTCCGCTCGCCGACGCTTGCATGGTAGCTCTGGACGCGACTCGCGCTCGAGGAACTCGCCTGCGCTGGAAACAGTGATGCGGGCTGCGCACCAGCGTGATTGTCCGGGAGGACGGCCATCAGCGGTGAGGCTGGATCCAGCGCGGAGCAGGGAGCACTATCGAAGCGGTCGATACGGACTCACCTGCAAAAAAGGCTTTGATGCGATGCTGCACCTCTGGCGCGAGCATCACGGTGTTATGCCCGCCGTTCTCCACGGTGACGATGCGCGCATCGCTGAACATCGCCGCGATGGCGCGATGATCAGCCGGGTACGTGCGGCCATCCAACGTCCCACTGATAATCAAAACGGGCTGCGTGCCCCGAAACGGCGCGCGAAACGCCTCACCGAGATCGAGCGACGCCAACTCATCGGCAACGTGCGGCATCGGCCAGTTCATGGCAGCGCCAAGTAGTCCGGTGCGTGCTTCTTCAGCAACACGCGCGCGCGCGGCCGGTGAAATGCCTGACGCGGCATCCATCGCGAGCGGCATCGGTGCGATGAAGATCGGCTGTCCGGTGCGTCGCTGGGCGCGGTCGGCGAATGCTGAATAGTCGCCCTTATCTGCTAACCTGTACGCCGCAAGAATCGTTGCCGTGACATCGGGATCCGAAATTCGCTCGGCGGTCAGTAACTGCATCTCGAACGCGCCCATCACGATGTCGGCCGGTCCTGATTGCGTCGACACGCGTGCCGTAATGGGTGTCGCGGATACCTTGGCAAGCACACGACGGATGAGGCCAGCGACGTCGGGATACACTGCGCGCGCCGCCGAATCGCGGTCGATCGACGCTTGCACTCGACGGAAGAAGGCGTCTGTGCCAGACGGCATCTTCACGGTTTGGTCGAGCCCTTCCGCGCTGACCAGGACGGCGCGACGAAAACTGTTAGGGTGCCGCTTGAGGGCAGCGAGCGCGAGATGGGTGCCGTAGCTGATGCCCCACAGATCGAGCTTCTCCACGCCGAGTGCCTTACGCAGATCCTCGAGGTCGTCCGCGCTTGCATTGGTGTTGTAGGCGCTGAGATCGACGCCTGCGGAATCCCAGAAGCGGCGGCAGTGACGCACCTGCTTGATGTATTCGTTGACGAGGTTCGTTTGGGTGCTGGGAAGCTCGTTAGGCACCGGCGCACCGGACGTGCATCGCGGCAGCGTGTGTGAGCGGCCCGTGCCACGCTGGTCAAATGCGATGACGTCCGCCACCTCGCGCAGCGCGTCGAAGATGGGCCAGCGCGGACCTGCAGCGGCCGCGGTGCCAGAGCCTCCCGGCCCTCCGGCGAGATACACGATCGGAGGCCCGGGCTTTGGATTCCGCGACGCGAATCGGACGAAGCGTAAGGTGATGCTCCGACCGCTACGCTTGGCCCGGTTCTCGGGAACCGCGAACTCTCCAAGCTCGGCGAGAACTGCGGCGCTGAAATTCGGCTGGAACTGCTCAGGTCGAATCGTCAGGGCCGGTTGTTGCGCCAGACACGCGTGCGCACACGCCAACGTGCCGGCACCGAGCTTTAGCAACTGAACTCCAACGGTATTGGGGCGCATAAGGCTTGGACGGCCGCGCGCTGGAGGATGGTTGCCGCCATCCTTCGCGTCCAGTCGATCTTACAGCGCTCTTACACAGCGGCTTCGTGACACAGATTGACAACGGGCGATGCAACGGTTGGCAAGTTAGCGAGCGTTCGCCATGAACTAGGGCCACGACCTCTCAGTCGGATTTGTGCCTAACGAACATCCGAGTGCGTACGACGTTCTCGAGTCCGGCGCCAAGCGATCGAAGCGCGCGCCCAAAGCCTGCCAGCTTCTTGCAGGTCGCCCCGCTCGGCGCACTTTGCCGTCCATCATTGGGCGTCCGCACATGCCGATCGCGAATCGCGCGTTCGGAGTCAGCGTCGTGTTGTTCAGAAGACTTGTGAAACCATTATGACTAGCGAACACGATAGAAACTATCGGGGGAGTTGCCTTCAATCTT
>JBFMFA010000654.1:0-2797 GCA_040753195.1 Gemmatimonadota bacterium
GCTCGCGCGCATTCCGTTGAATGCCGGCCAGCTGACCGACAACTGGTCCGTTGCGTCGATGACGACCGCGTTCGCCGACGTCTACCTCGATAGCGTCGTCGTGATGACAACGAAGTTCGTCCTACAAGCGAATCTGCCGGGCCGCGATACGACGCCGGTGAAGATCGATTCGGTCAACGTTGGTTTGGCGTTAGGCGAGGGCTCCTGGAGTATCGTGCGCAAGGGGGCGCCGGCTAAGGTGGATACGGTGCTCACGCGGGGGGCGACGTGGGCCCGCGCGCGCCATCGTTTTGTCATCCCCGTGGATTCGACTTTTGCGCTGCAGCGCAGTTGGCCTGTCGTGGAGATATCGCTGAGCGTCCCAAAGACCGAGGCGAATCCGTACGGGTATGCGTGGACGTACGCGCACGGCCCGAAGTCATTCTTCAAAGAGGTCCGCTGGAGCCCGTCTCCCCAGTAGGTCAAGGCGGCCAGACCGTGCGGGCTAGCGCACGATCTGGCTGACGTCGAGCACGGACACTTCGCCGAGTTTGAGGGCGTCGATCCCCGCTCGGATTTTGGAGAGATCGCCAACAACCGTGACGAGGACGCGATCCTCGGGAACATACAGCCGAGCGACGCGTTGCACGTCAGCTTTCGTCACGGCACGCACCTTCCGCGCGAACTCCCGCTTCTCATCCAGCGTGAGGCCGAAGACGCCTAACGACGCAAGTTCGGCGACGATCTGAGAGGTCGTCTCCAGTTCGTCCGGGATGCCTAACTCGAGCGTCGCTTTCGCCTTCGCGAGCTCTTCGTCCTTGACCTGCGACTCGCGCATGGCGCGCAGCTCTTTGAAGAATTCGACGAGGGAGCTGTCGGTGACATTCGTGCGTACCTGGGCGCTTGCGGTGAACGGGCCCGGAGCCAGCCTGAAGGCATAACCAGACCCGGCGCCGTACGTATAGCCCTTGGTCTCGCGCAGGTTGAAGTTGAGGCGCGATGTAAAGAGCCCGCCGAGGATCGTGTTCATGACCATGAGCGGGGCGTAGTCGGGGGACTTGCGTTCGACGCCGGGAGACCCGATGATGATGACGGACTGCGCCGCGTTAGGCTTATCCACCAGAACTATACGCCGCGCGGTCGCCGGCGGTACGCTCCCGACGTTTTGCCGGACTACCACGGCTCTGTTGGGATCGCGCCAATCCCCGAAGCGTCTGTTGAGCGCGTCGCGCAACTGCGCCGCGCGAATGTCGCCCACTGCATAGATCGTCGCGCGGCTCGGCCTGATCGTCGCGTCGTAGAACGCACGGACCATCGCCGAGTCGAGACGCGCCGTGGTGACGCTGTCGCCACCAGCCGGATTGTGGTAGGGATGACCAGCCGGGTACAACGCCATGTTGAAGGCCATCTGGGCCAGCGTCCCCGGTTGATCCTTGCGCTGCAGTATGCCCGTTAGGCGCAGGCCGCGCTGCCGCGTGACCTCAGCGTTGGCGAACGTTGGTCTCCGTACGACGTCGGCCATGAGGTCGAGCGCAGGATCGAGGTTGCGCACGGGGACTTTGAGGCTGACGACGGTGCGATCCCAATCGGCTTGTGTCTGGAGCTGCGCACCGAGGAAAGCCAGTTCCGACTGCAGTTGGAGCGCGTTGCGCATTCCAGCGCCTTCGTCGAGCATGTTCGCGACGAACGTCGTTAGGCCGGGCCTGTCGCCGTCCAAACGCGAGCCGCCGCCGACGGAGAGGATCACATGCACGAGCGGCAGCTCGCGATGCTCGACCACGTTCAGTTTGATGCCATTCGCAAGGTTGCGATCGTGAACGCGGGGAACAGTCAGCTCAGCGGGCTTCGGGAGGATCGGGGGTTTGGTGCGGTCGAACGCTTGTTGTGCCGTAGCCGGGACTGCGGCGAACAGTAGGGTAAGGCGCAAGGCGTGAGGCGTAAGGCGCAAAGCGTACATCATTGAACAGTCTCCTTCTTCGTCACGGCCAGTTCCTTTTTGCCTAACGGCACGACTGAGAGGGTAACGCGTGGCGCTTGCAGATACTTTCGCACGACACGTTTTACGTCGTCGGCGGTCACAGCGCGGTAGCGGTCGAGGTCCTTCTGGAAGTAGTCGGGTTCGCCGGTGAAGTAGTAGTACTCGTTGAGCTGATCGGCTTTGGCGCGTACGAACTCGAGCTGATTCAGGAAGATCGACTCGATGGCGTTTTTCCCTTGCTCCAACTCACGGGCGGTCGGTCCTTCATTGGCGAGCCGCTGGATCTCGCGATCGATCGTCGCGACAACGGAATCGAGCGATTTGCCGGGACGTGCCGTCGCTTGTAACTGGAAATCACCATCCAGCTTCTTGCTGTTCTGGAAGGCAAACACGTCGCCTGTGAGCTCTTTTTCGTAGACGAGCGTGTTCGTCAGGCGGCTGTTGCGCGCTCCGGTGAGCAGATAGGCGGCCGCTTCGAGTGCGGCATCGTCGGTATCGAACTTCTTGACGCTGTGCCAGGAGAGGTAAACGCGGGGGAGCTGCACGCGATCCTCGGCGACAACGAAGGTGTCCTTTACCTGGAATGTCGGCGGCGAGTTGCGGGTGATGGCCGGTCCGCGTGGAATGTCGGCGAAGAGCTGCCTAACGTGACGCTTGACCGAGTCGGCCTTCACGGCGCCGGCCACGACGATCGTCGCGTTGTTCGGCGCGTAGTACGTGCGGAAGAATTCTTTCACGTCTTCCAGGCTGCCCGCCGACAGATCGGTCATGGAGCCGATGACAGGCCAGCTATATGGATGCGTGTCCGGGTACAGCGACGCCGAGAGGATGTCGACGGCA
>JBFMFA010000655.1:0-2795 GCA_040753195.1 Gemmatimonadota bacterium
CACGACTCCGCGAGGCTCGTGAGCGCGCCTAACGTGGAGTGGACGCGGTACACACTGTCCATTCCGACGACGGCTGACGCGCACTCCATCGCGGTCACCGTGGGACTCGAAGGCTCTGGAAGCGTCTGGTTCGATTCGTTTTCCATGCAGGTCGCGGGTGAGACGGTGGCTGATGCCAGCACGGGACCGCGCGCTTCGGCCAACGAAATCGCCTGGCTCAGCAGCCACTCCCATCCGCTGCGCGACGTTAGGCCTTCCACCGGAGACGACAGCGACCTTGAGCTCTTCGACATGATCGTCGGCGATGCGCGCGTCGTGGCACTCGGCGAATCCACACATGGCACGCGCGAGTTCTTCCTCGTCAAACACCGCCTCCTCGAGCACCTCGTGCGCACGCGAGGGTTCAGCGTCTTTGCGATCGAAGCGAACCAGATCGCGGTGGAAACTGTAAATCGGTACGTCAACGGCGGTGACGGCACCGCGCGCGACGTCATGCGCGTGATGTTTCGCGTCTGGAACACTGAAGAAGTCGCCGGTCTCATCGAGTGGATGCGCGGCTATAATGCCGCACGGCCCCATCGCCCGCTGCGTTTTGTGGGCTACGACATGCAGGACCATATCCGCCCGCTGGATTCTCTCCGTGCCTTCCTCACGCGGCGCGAGCCGAGCCTGCTGACCGTGCTTCAAGCGTTAGGCGACTACCGCGCGCAGCGCGCGTGGTCTACGCCGCAGATCCCGGACACGACACGGAGCAGCTGGCGCCGGGCAGCCGAGCGCGTCTTCGCCGATGTCAACGCGCGTCGGCACGCGTGGCTTGGCCGTGCGCGGACACCCTCTGATAGCCTTGACATCGAGTGGGGAGTTCAAGCGGCCAACCTGCTGCGTCAGTCCGCGTTAGGAAACGAGACGCTGAACGTCCCGGACCGCGACAGCATGATGGCCGCCAACCTCGAGTGGGCCCTGCGAACACTCGCGCCCAACGAGCGCGCCGTGGTCTGGGCGCACGACATCCATGTGAGCCGTGGTGGCGACAAGCAGCTCAGCTTCTACAATGGCGCCACGATGGGCGCACAGCTCAGCCGCATCTTCGGGGACGCCTATCGCGTCTTCAGCCTGCTCACGTACGAAGGAACGTATTCGGCGACCAGGAGCCTAACGAACCATGAAATGACAGTTGCCGCGGCACTCCCCGCCCCGACCGGGAGCATGGAGCAGGCACTGCATCGCGTCTCGCGGCCGCCCACGAGCGTCGGCGTCACGCTCGACCTGCGTGCCGCGCGCAGCGATCCGAACGCCCGCTGGCTTCAGCGCCCGCACAGACTCCGGCACGTTGGCTACGCCGCGTACGACTTTGCCTTCGATCTCAGCGCCGTCTTCCCGCTGGAGTTCGATGGGGTGGTATTCATCGATCGGACCACCGCTTCGCGCCTGCTGCCGTAGCTGTAGCTGCTTAGAAAATGTTCGAGTCGCTCCGCACAGCCACGAATGTCCCGCTCACGCTTTGTGACGTGTTCACTCCCGTCACGGTCAGCCCCGGCTGGGCGTCGCGCGGCCAATCGAAATACACGCCCGATTGGAACGTGAAACTTCCGGCGATTGTCTCCGCGGTAACCTTCGAAATCGTCAGGCGCCCACCCGTTATGGAGAATCGCCTCGTGACGCCGTTCGGTCTCGGAACTGAGAGATCTGCATAAAACTGACGCTCGCTGCCGTCGCGAAAAACGGAGTATTCCGTAGTGGTCACGTCGCCGATGATGCCGATATGAAGCTGCGGCGCCGATGGACTACGAATGTCTGCGAGCAGTATCGGCGTCACCGAATATTCAGTGCGCACGCCGTCTTGGTCCACACTCGTGAAACCATTCGGCAGAACAGCCAAGACACGGGCCTCACCGGAAATCGATTCGCGGACTTCGCCTGTGGCTTCGAACGTAAACGAGGCGCTGCTGACTTCCGGCGCACTCGGCGAATCGCAGGCGGCTGCTGCAAATGCGAGGCTGAAAAGCGCTGTAGCGCGTTTCACGGGACACCCCCAAGTCGACGCTGTCGCGAACTCAACCCCCGCCCTTCTCCCGCTGTGACGCGCTACGCTTCGCCGCTACGCCAGACTTTTCAGGCCGAGTGTCGCGATGCGCTGGAGGAGGTCGGGGTATTCGAGGCCGGCCTGCTTGGCGGCCGAGGCAAACTCTTCACCCTGCGCGATTTCAGGGTTCGGATTCGCCTCGAGGAACCACAGCTGACCGTCTGCACCGAGACGATAATCGAGGCGCGCATAGCCGCTCAGCCCGAGAATGCGGTAGATGCGCTTGCTCAGGTGACCGATCGAGGACGCCACGTTAGGCGGCAGGTCATCCGCGGCCTGCTGGTCGATCCCGTGCTTCTTTTGGTACTCTAGGTTGTGTTTGGCGCGTTCGGTGGCGATGAGCGGTTCATCGGGCGCGGCATTCTTGAAGACGAGCTCGCGCGTCGGGAGCGCGGTGAGCCGGTCGTTGCCGATCACGCCCACGTAGAGCTCGCGCCCGGCGATGAATTGTTCGGCGAGGGCGGGCGTCTCGACGCGCCGATGCACGAAAGACACCCGCTCCTCCAGCTCTTCGTCATTGCCGACGAGTGACGCTTTGGAGATTCCTAACGAGGCGTGCTCCGTGAGACTCTTGACGATCAGGGGAAAGCCCAGCGCCCGCGGTCGTTTGACTCGGTGCCCTAACGGGAACACGTGAAAGGCCGGCACCCGGATGCGGTGATACAGCAGCAGTTTCTTCGCCAGCGATTTCTCGCGCGAGATGACCATCCCG
>JBFMFA010000656.1:0-2790 GCA_040753195.1 Gemmatimonadota bacterium
CTGCTCGTCGTTCTCGCGTGCGCCTCCGCTGGGATGTTCGTCGAACTCTTACTCCTCGGCCACATTGAAGACGCCTGGCAGTGGGTTCCCGTTGTGCTCCTGGGCGTAGGCGTGCTGGTCACGTTCTGGCACCTCGTTAGGCGCGACCTCGGCAGCCTGCGGGTGCTCCAGATGCTGATGCTCCTGTTTGTCGTCAGCGGCCTGGTCGGACTTGCCCTGCACTACAAGGGGAATGTCGAGTTCGAAAAGGAGATGTACCCCGACCTGGCTGGATGGCAGCTCTTTTCACAGGCGATGACGGGCGCCACGCCATCCCTCGCGCCGGGAACCATGGTACAGTTTGGACTTCTCGGTTTACTCTATACGTTCCGACACCCGATGCTCCGTTCGCGGCGCTAACGTGCGCCGGTTTCATTCATAACTGTTTCATGGAGTTGCACGTATGCTGAAGTCCCTCGCGCGAGCCGCTGTGCTCGCTTCCGCACTCACATTGTTAGGCAGCGCGCCGCTCGTCGCGCAGGTTGGCAAATCGGTGACGATTAGCGATGTGAATATCGCCAGCGAAGCCGATTTGAAAGCCATCCCCGGCCTGAGCGAAGTGCTCGTAAAGGACATCGTGGCCAAGCGTCCGTTCTCCAGCATCACGCAACTTGACGCCGTCCTCGCTCCACTCACCAAGGAACAGCGCACGGAGGTGTACAAGAAGACCTTCGTGCACATCAATCTGAACACGGCGACGAAAGAAGAGATCCTGCTCATCCCCGGCGTCGGCAATCGCATGCTGCACGAGTTCGAGGAATATCGCCCGTACAACCATCTGGCGAAGTTTCATCGCGAAATCGACAAATACGTCGACGATGCCGAACTAGCGCGCCTTGAGCAGTACGTCTTCGTGCCGATCAACCTCAATACGGCCAGCGACGCCGATATCCTAACGATTCCCGGTCTGGGGAACCGCATGCTGGGCGAGTTCAAGGAGTATCGGCCGTATCCGAATATCGAGAAGTTCCGTCGCGAAATCGGCAAGTACGTGAACGCGAAGGAAGTCGCGCGCTTTGAACGCTTCGTGACCGTTCAGTAGCGCATGCCAAGAGCTAATCGGCGCAAGGTGGCGTGCTGCCATCTTGCGCCGAATTGACTCTGCCTCTCGGCTTAGCGAATCCAATCATTACGCTGGACATCGGGCGCGCGGGCGGTCGTCGCGAGTAACGCGTCGAGCGCGGCACGATCGTACCATCGCCCGCCAAGCATTACGCCGCGGACGCGGCGGACGCTTTCGATGGCGGCGGTCGGATCGGCATCCAGAAGCACGAGGTCCGCGACCATCCCCGGGGCGATCGCGCCGAGCGAGTCGCTCAGACCCAGAAAGGTGGCCGGGCCGCGCGTGGCGGCGGCGAGCGCCTCGAGCGGCGTCATGCCGAGCTGCCTAACGAAGATTGCCAGCTCATCGTGCAAGGATTCGCCCGGGTAGAGCGGTAGGACTCCCAGGTCACTCCCCGTCAGCACGGGGACACCTGCGGCCCGCATCTCGCGAATGTTCGCCATGACCCCAGGCGCCGCGCGCTCGATAAACAGCCGCGAACTCGAGTCGCGCTCGGCGAGCTGTTCGCGCCAATCGATCTCCAGAAAGCGCGATATGCGCGGTCGCCTCGGATTTCCCTCGCGCGTGCCTTCGTCGAAGAGCTGTCGCAGCACCGAGTCGTGCAGCACCAGCGAACGAAAGACCACCACCGCGGTGGGGACCAGAGCGGACCCCTGCCGAGCAAACTGCGTGAAAAGCGCCGATCGCTCGTTAGGTGTCAGGCTGTCCATGCGCGGGAGCGATACGTGCTCGATACTGCGCTGCCCGCTCTGAACGACGTCGCGCAGCGGAAGTCCGTTCGCATGACCGACCAGAGGGAGTCCGCGCGACGTCGCCACGGCCACGATGTCACGGTAGACGGCAAGCGAGTGCACCGTGCGGATCTTCACATGGTTCACACCCGCCGCCTTGATGGAGTCGATCACACGTTCGGCGTCAGCTCGACTGGCGATGGGTACGCGCGTGCGCTCCACCGGCTCGGCCATCTCGGCGGCTGGTGTGCCGCGTTGACGTTGCACATTGGCCGGCGACTCGAGGTATGGTCCGGCGATCAACATGCGCGGTCCGACGCGAGTCCCCTCGCGAATTTCGTCTCGCCAGCGGAGCAGCTCTGCACGCTCGCCACCCATGTCGCGGATCGACGTCACGCCATGCGCGACGAGGACCGGCAGTACCGAGCTGCGCGTCTTGGAGACGTGGGTATGCATGTCCCACAAGCCCGGGATGATGAACGCGCCAGTGGCGTCGACTTCGGTGCTGCCGCGCGGAATGTGGACGTCGGCGCGCGCGCCCACAGCGATAATGCGCCGCCCCTGGACGACAACGGTCGCGTTAGGCGTCGCGGGCCGTCCGTCCATGTGTATGACCGTCGCCCCCACGAACGCCGTCGTCTCCGTCGCGTAAGGCAGCACGGACGGCGTGCACGCCGCGGCGAGCGAGAGTAGCAGGACACTAGAGCGATGCATACGCCGGGTTCGACCCGTGAAGATGTGCTGGAATTTCAGCAGTGCGACGTGGTGCGTCAATGACAGGCTGTTGCCTTGCACGACGTATGACAATCTTAGTTCTGCGGATCGACCCTAACCCGGAGTGCGCGATGAGCGGAGCTGGTGGAACACCAGGTGGACTCGGGAAGTTCTTTCTTGGCCTCGCCCTAATAGTTGCAGGCGGATACTTATTGCTGACACGCGTGACCGTGGCGAGCGGTG
>JBFMFA010000657.1:0-2785 GCA_040753195.1 Gemmatimonadota bacterium
TGAAAGGAATCCAGGAGTGGCTGTCGTTTTACTACAAGAGCCCGATGGCGGCGCCGGGCCTAACGCCTGAGCACGATCTGTTCATTCAGCAGACGAAGCTCAAGAACACGTTGCGGCACCTCATGGGCGAAGAGCAGATCACGCACCTGGGTCTCGAGTACTATGCCTAACGCACGCTCACGCCTCGCGCCTCACGCCTTCCGCCTCAGTCTGTTCGTTGTGGCGTGGCTTGTGGTTGCGTGTTCGGCCGACGGTGGCCCCCCCGAACTGCGTCTGTATACCGATGATTTGGCGATCCGCGTCGCGATGACCCCGACCCCGCCGCGGGCGATCGACGACGTCCAGTTCCGCGTCGTCGTGCGCGACAGGAAAACCGGGCAGCCGATTGAAAACGGGCAGGGACGGATCTTCGCCACCAACGAGGATCGCCACAACATCGACAACGGACTGACGCCGGGCGCCGAAGTCGGAACGTATTACACCACCTTGCGCTTCGTGAACGCGGGGCCGTGGGCGATGGGTATTCAGTTCCGCCGCGATTCCACGGCGCGGTTGCAGCGCACCAACGACTGGATGCAGGAAATCTTTCCCGACACTGGTTCATCGTAAGGCATGCGCCACTTTTATCGTTCACACCTCACGCCCGCTGAAGTCGTTGCGGCCGCCGACAGCTTCTTTGCCGCGTTAGGCCTCGCGGGTACCGTCGCCGGTCCGCGCAGCCGCGTCTTTCAGGGCACAGTCGGCACACCGGCCGTGCCCTCGCGCATGCGCCTCACCGTGCGGCCGGAAGGTGGGCACTACACGTTTGTGGAAGTGGAGACCGACCAGATCGGCGAAAGCCGCCTGGATCGCAACGTGAAGCGTTTCTTCGTGGAACTGCACCGGCGCGAAGAGCCGGGGCACGCCATGGCGGCGGCGTATTAAGGCTTGAGGTGAACGAGCCAACCGCAGACGACGCCCGCGCGCGTCGGATTGGTGTGGGGTGTTTTACGACGTTCGTTGGCCTGTGGAGTGGCGGGATGATTGGGGTGCTCGTCGGAAAGGTCGTCGGGGGCGTGCGGCGCTGCACACCGCCGGCAGGTCTTCCCGCGTGTGATTGGTACTATTTCGCGTTAGGCGGCATGATTCTGGGAGCCATTACCCTCCCCATTCTGGTTTTGCGGCGGCTGCGAAAAAGTTAGGCAACCCAATTGGACCTTAGACCTTAGACCTTAGACCTTAGACCTGCTCCCTAGATGTCCCGTATCGATGTCCCGATGCCTCAGATGGGTGAGTCCATCGCGGAAGGCACACTCTCACGCTGGCTCAAGAAGATCGGCGACGCGGTGAAACGCGATGAGCCGCTCTTCGAAATCTCGACGGACAAAGTCGACGCGGAAATCCCCGCGCCCTCAGCAGGCATCCTTGCCGAGATTCTGGTTCACGAAGGCCAGACGGTTCCGGTGCAGACCGTGGTTGCGCGTCTGGAGACCGATGCAACTGCCGAGGTCAAAGGTCAAAGGTCAGAGGTCAAAGCGACCCCGGAACCGGCTCCACAACCCGCGGCAGCTGGCGATGGCAAAACCACCGCTCCCGCGGCACCCAAGCCCGCCCCAGCTCAGACCGCAGACCTCAGACCGCCGACCGCTCCTGGCTCACTGGAAGATCGCCTGCGAACCAAATCGTCCCCGCTCGTTAGGAAAATCGCCGCCGAGCACGGCATCGAGCTCGCGGGCCTAACGGGAAGCGGTCTGGCCGGTCGCGTCACCAAGAAAGACATCCTCGCCGTCATCGAGTCGGGTGTTCCGACGCGGCCGGCGGCATCGGTGTACGCGCCGGCGGGCGTCGACATGCACGGTCCGGCGGTGGAGCCATGGCCCGGCGATCGCGTCGAGCCAATGACAAAAATCCGGCGCCTAACGGCGGAGCACATGGCAGCCGCGCGACGCACCGCCGCGCACGTCACCACATTCCACGAAGTCGACCTTACCCGCGTCGCCAAGATCCGTCAGCAGCGTCGCGCCGAGTTCGAGGCGCAGACTGGCGAAAAGCTCACGTACCTGCCGTTCATCATGCAGGCCGTCGTGCAAGGGCTCGCCAAATTCCCGATCATCAACTCCGTCGCCAGCGGTGACCGCATCATTTATCGCAAGCCGTCCAATATCGGCATGGCGGTCGCGCTCGATTGGGGCCTCATCGTCCCGGTCGTCAAAAATGCCGACAACCTGTCGCTGGCGGGCCTAACGCGCGCCGTCAACGACCTCGCCGGTCGCGCGCGCAACAAGCGCCTCAAGCCCGAAGAAGTCGACGGCGCCACCTTCACGATCACCAATTACGGCGTCTTCGGCTCGCTGGCCGGCACACCCATCATCCCGGTCGGCACGTCCGCAATCCTCGGTATCGGCGCCATCGAGAAACGTCCCAAGGTCTTGCCTGGCGTGGATGGAGAAGACACCATCGCTATCAGAACGTGCGCGTATTTCGCGCTGTCCTTCGATCATCGCATCGTGGACGGCGCCGACGCTGATAAGTTCATGGCCTTTGTCAAGAGTACGCTCGAATCCATCACCGACGCCTCTGTCTAACGTGCCTCGCGTTCTTACGATGATGCAGCGGACCTTCGCGGGCGCGGAGCTGTCCGACTTCTATGACATCGCGCGCCATCGCCGCGCGTATTTCGAGGCCGCCGGTTGTCATTACTGGGTGTTCGAGCAAAACTCGGCGCCAGGCACCTTTGTCGAATTTGCCGAGGGGCCTAACGCGGAAACGTTGGCCGCGGCGCTTCGCTCGCAATCCGTCGACGCCT
>JBFMFA010000658.1:0-2785 GCA_040753195.1 Gemmatimonadota bacterium
GGGGTCGCGGGGGGATTAGAGCGCTATTTTGGCGCTTTAAGGCGCCGCTGACGAAGCCCGTCTGACGCCGGGGAGGCGAGCACTGCCAGGGACTAACCGACAGCTATAAGAGCAGCCTAATTTCGGTCTGTCGGTGGATATCTCCGGTTGGAACTCTTTTCGTGATGTCCGTGTTGTAAATAGTTATTTCACAAGGCGTTACGATGTGACTGGCGCGGAATCACTAGTCCCTTTAGAATGCGCGCCCACCCGAACCACCCTGGTTCCGCGCGTCGGAAAACGCTTCGTTCCGGAGTAGCTGAAATGGCCATTTCTTCCAAGCCCCCTGCCGGCCCCGCGCCGCTCTCTCCGAATGCTCGTACCGTCTTGGAGAAGCGGTATCTCGTGCGCGACGAGAAAGGGAAGCCGGTAGAGAGCGCGGAAGAGTTGTTCTGGCGGGTGGCGACCGTCGTCGCCGAAGCAGATCGTCGCTACGGCGCGTCCGACAACGCCGTCAGCGCGATGGCTGAAGAGTTTTATCGGCTCATGACGCAGCAGCGCTTTGTGCCTAACTCGCCGACGCTCATGAACGCCGGCCGCCCGTTAGGCCAACTCTCGGCGTGCTTCGTTCTCCCCGTCGCCGATGCACTTTCCAACGGGCAGAACGGGATTTACGACACGCTGCGCTCGATGGCGCTCATCCATCAGTCGGGTGGCGGAACAGGCTTCTCGTTTTCGCGGCTGCGTGGCAAAGGCTCCATGGTGCGCTCGACCACTGGAGTCGCGTCAGGACCGGTTTCGTTTATGAAACTGTATGACGCCTCGACCGACGCTGTGAAGCAGGGTGGCACACGGCGTGGCGCCAACATGGGCATTCTGCGCGTCGATCATCCGGACATCATGGAGTTCGTCACCTGCAAAGAAGACCTCACGCAGATCACGAACTTCAATATTTCCGTCGCAGTCACGGACAAGTTTATGGACGCCGTGCGCGAAGGCACGTCGTATGATCTGATTGATCCCTCGTCAGGCAGCGTCACCGGCCAGCTCGATGCGCGCGCGGTGTGGGACAAGATGATCGAAGGTGCGTGGCGCACCGGCGAACCGGGGTGCTTCTTCATCGACGAAGCCAATCGCTACAACCCGGTTCCACACCTCGGGAGCTACGAAGCGACGAATCCATGCGGCGAGCAGCCGCTGCTGTCGTACGATGTATGCAACCTCGGCTCGATCAACGTCGGGTTTTACGCGAAAGACGGGAAGATGGACTGGGAGGCGCTGCGTCGCGACATCCACCTAACGACGCACTTCCTCGACAACATCATCGACGTCAACAAGTACCCACTCCCCGAGATCGACCAGCTCTCCAAGCGCATCCGTCGCATCGGCCTCGGCGTCATGGGCTTCGCCGACGCGCTCGTTAGGCTCGGCATCCCGTACAACTCCGACCAGGGCGTGGAGTTTGGGCGCCAGCTCATGCAGTTCGTCGACTCCGAAGCGAAGATCGAAAGCGAGCGTCTGGCCCAGGCACGTGGCACCTTCCCGGAATGGGCCCGGTCCATATGGGGGCCGGACAGCACAGCGGCGCGTGATGCGCGGGGCAACCGTATCCGGCCCTCGCAAATGCTGCGCAATTGCAACGTGACCACCGTTGCGCCGACAGGCACAATCTCGATCATCGCGGGATGCTCGTCAGGCATCGAGCCGCTCTTCGCGGTCGCGTTCATGCGTAATCAGGCTGGCGTAATGATGCCTGACGTCAACGAAGATTTCGTCGCCGTCGCGAAGCGCGAAGGCTGGTTCTCCGAAGATCTCATCGAGCGCATCGCGCAGCAGGGACACATCCACTTCCCCGAAGTCCCCGAACGATGGCAGCGCGTCTTTGTCACGTCGCACGACATCACTCCTGAGTGGCACGTGCGCATGCAGGCCGCCTTCCAGGAGTTCACGGACTCGGCGATTTCGAAGACGACGAACTTCCCCAACGTCGCGACGCAAGAAGATGTCCGCGCGATCTACGAGCTGGCCTACGAGTTGAAGTGCAAAGGCGTGACCGTCTATCGCGACGGCTCGCGTGACAATCAGGTCCTGTCTACTGGTGCCACTGCGTCAGCGACTGCTGAGCGTAAAGGCGTTGGTGACGAAGCAAAACGTGCGATCGCCGATCTCTGGGGTCAGCTCGCCGAGCGCGATGTGGAGATTGAGAAGTTGAAGAAGGCGCTGTTCGACTCTGAGAGTGAGAATCTGAACCGGCGCGCCAAACGCGCGCGTCCGGATAGGCTCCGCAGTACGTCGATCCGCAAAGACACGCCGTTAGGCACGATGTACGTGCACATCAGCGAAGATGAGCGCGGTCAGCCGTTCGAAGTCTTCATCAGCCTCGGTAAGGCTGGTGGTTCGGCGATGGCCGATGCCGAAGCGATGGGTCGTTTGATATCGCTCGCGCTGCGTTCCGGCATTCCTCTTATGGAGATCCACCGTCAGCTGCGCGGCATTTCGTCCGACAAGGCTGTGGGTCTCGGGCCCAACAAAGTGTTGTCGGTACCAGACGCAATCGGTATGGCGCTCTACGAGTGGTATCAGGATAAGCAGGGCGTGCAGCAGGAGCTGATCCGCGATCCGCGTCAGGCAGGGCAGGTGCCGCAGGCCGAGCAGATTACTGTGGCGCAAACCTCAGGTGCTGAGCAAATGCAGATGCGTTTTGATGATAACGCGCAGGCGTTCATCGGAACGTGCCCGGACTGCGGGTCGCAGCTTGAGTATGCCGAAGGATGCGTGAAGTGCCACGTGTGCGGATTCAGCGAGT
>JBFMFA010000659.1:0-2770 GCA_040753195.1 Gemmatimonadota bacterium
GCCTATGCGTTCCAGCGCTACACCCTGGAGTCTCGTGCGTACGCGCCGTTGGCCATATTCGGCGGTGGCCGTCCAGGGTCGCAACCGATGGTGCTGCTACTCGGTTTGTCGGCCCGAGCCGGAGCCGTAGCCGGGAATACCGGCCCATTTTTCGCATTCCAGGAGTTTGCTGTCGGCGGCGTGCAGTACACCGAAATGCTGCGCGGCTACGACGAGTTTTCAATCACACCGCGCGGATACGTGTCCGGAACGAATACATTTAGCGCGCGGCGGGAGTCTTTCGGGAAGGCGTTCCTGGTCACGACCGCAGAGCTTGGGTTCCGTCTAAACCAGTCTCTGTACGCGAATGCGTTTTACGACGCGGGGAATGTCTGGAAACGGGCCCGGGAGTTCGACCCGACAAGACTCTTCCGAGGATCCGGGATTGGGGTATCAACGGTAACCCCGCTGGGACCGTTAGGAATCGACCTGGCATACGGGTTCGACCGAGTCGATGAACGCGGCCGGCCGAGGCCCGGTTGGAAGACCCACTTTAGACTAGGACAGCTCTTCTAGGAGCATTCATGAAATTGC
This sequence comes from Gemmatimonadota bacterium, assembly GCA_040753195.1. Lineage (GTDB taxonomy): Bacteria > Gemmatimonadota > Gemmatimonadetes > Gemmatimonadales > Gemmatimonadaceae > DASYRX01. The sequence continues at coordinate 574 of JBFMFA010000659.1, forward strand.
ACGTAACCCACGCACTTTTGGCCGCTACCGCGCTCGTGCTCAGCGCAAACATTGCGCAGGCGCAGGCTGGAGCTTCGCTTGCGGGCAAGGTGGCGTTCGTCGACTCGCGCGCCATCATGGAACGCGCGCCCGGCCGACGTGAAGCGGAAGCGATTTTCCAGCGCGAGACAGCGCCGTTCGAGGCGCAGGTCAAGGTGATGAGCGATTCGCTGCAGGCGATGATCACTGCGTATCAAAAGAAAGAACCGGCGCTCAGCGCGGCGGACAAAGAAAAGGAGCAGAAAGCGATCCGCGACAAGCAGGCGGAGTACCAGGATCGCACGCAGAAGCTGCAGCAGCAGGCGCAGCAGCGTGAAACCGAATTGCTGCAGCCGATCCTCGATCAGGTGCGCAAGGTGCTCGATGAGATTCGCGCGGAAGAAGGGTACACGGTCGTGTTCGACCTTTCCGCCGGAACGGGGACGATTGTCGCGTACGACAAGAACATGGACATCACGGAACGCGTCATCGGGCGCCTCAAACCCGTCGCGTTAGGCGGTTCCCCCGCTGCCAAGCCTGACTCCGCCAAGGCAACAACCGGCCGGCCGGCTCCGGCAGGGGTGCGCAGGCCGCCGGGTCAGTGAGCGGCGGAAAGCCTAACGGTTCGACTCGCAGCGGTGAGGGTGACAACACTCTCACCGCTGCCGACGTTGCGACCCTGGTTGGCGGCGAGTTGCGCGGCGACGCGACGGCTGTCGTCCGGGCCGTCGCGCCCATCGATCGCGCGGGCGTCGGGGACGTAACCTTCCTCGGCTCGCCGCGTTATGCACGCCTGCTTGCCGAGCGGCGGAGCGGGGCGCCGGTCGTGCTGGTTTCGCCTGACCTCGCCGAAACGCCGGGCGACGTTGCGGCGCGCATTGTCGTGGCCAAGCCGCAAGAAGCCATGCTGCGCGTGTTGCCGCGTCTGTACCAGGCGCCGGCGGCGTCGACGGGGATCGACGCGACCGCTCGCATCGGACGCGGTGCGCAGATCGGCCGCGCCGTGTCGATCGGACCGTATGTCGTGATCGGTGCTGGCGCGACGATCGGCGATGAATCGCAACTCGACGCTCACGTCGTCATCGGTGATGGCGTGGACGTAGGGAAGCAGTGTCATCTCTACCCGCACGTCACCTTGTACAGCGGTACCTCGTTAGGCGACCGCGTCATCGTGCACAGCGGCGCGCGCATTGGGAGCGATGGTTTCGGCTACGTATTCCGTGACGGCGTGCATGCGAAGATCCCGCATGTCGGACGCTGCGTCATCCATAGCGACGTGGAGGTCGGGGCGAATACGACGATCGACCGCGGCAGCATCGACGACACGGTGATTGGCGCCGGAACGAAGATCGACAACCTCGTGCAGATCGGGCACAACTGCCGCATCGGCAAGCTCACGCTCCTCATGGCCCAGGTCGGACTCGCCGGGTCCACGCACATTGGGGATGGGTGTATCGTCGCGGGTCAGGCAGGACTCTCCGGCCACCTCACTGTCGGTGACGGGGCCAGGCTCGGTGCGCAGGCCGGGGTCTTTGGGGACGTACCGCCCGGCGAGACGTGGTCCGGATATCCGGCGCGGCCGCACTCTGAGTCATTGCGCGCCCACGCGGCGCTGTTCAAGCTGTCTGCGCTTATGAAGCGGATCGAGAAGTTGCTGAAGGACCACGATACATGAGCCCAGTCGGAACGACCGCGCCGTGCGGCGGTCGGCGAACAATCGCTGGCGTCGCGTCGCTGGAGGGGATCGGTCTGCACCTGGGGAAGCCGTGCCGCCTAACGTTTAAGCCGGCGCGGGCCGGCGACGGCGTCGTGTTTGTCCGAGCGGACCGGCCGAACCAGCGACCCATGCGCGCCTCCATCGAGAATGCGCGCGAGGTCGAACGTCGCACACAGCTGGGCGACGGCGATGACGCGGTGCACACGGTGGAGCACGTCCTCGCAGCGGTGGCTGCGGCCGAGATCGACGATCTGCGCATCGAGTTGGATGGTCCCGAGCCGCCTGTGCTCGATGGAAGCGCCGGTCCCTTTTTCCGGGCACTCAAGGGCGCCGGCATCGTGATGCAAAACGGCGCGGGCGGCCCCGGGGCCGAGTTGTTACGACCGACGCTGCTCTCGCTGCGTGAACCGGTGCGAGTAGTCGACGGCGATTCGTGGTACGAGGCGTATCCGGCGCCTAACC